>NZ_JBFTHK010000011.1:0-56463 GCF_056394205.1 Arthrobacter sp. 10T413_2
CCACGTTCACGTCAAGGAATCCGTCCGGCAGCTCAACGGCCGCAACGGCCGACTCGGTTCCCACCTTCCGTGGGCCGATCCGCGCCGCGGGTGGGACTTCGTCACGGCCGGTCATGGCGACGTCAACTGGGAACCGATATTCCGGACCCTCAACGCCATCGGCTATCAGGGGCCCACCAGCATCGAGTGGGAGGACGCCGGCATGGACCGCCTGGTCGGCGCACCGCAGGCCCTCGCACTGGTCAAGGACCTCGCCACCATCACGCCGCCCGCGGCCGCGTTCGATGCGGCCTTCGCCGCCCGCTGAGCCGGCCACGACACACCAACAACAGAGGAACCCCATGACAAACGACCACAAAACCGCCCTCGTGGTGCGCGGCGGCTGGGACGGGCACCAGCCCGTAGCCGCGACGGAGGAATTCATCCCGTACCTGAAAGCCAACGGCTACGAGGTMCGGGTGGAGGAATCGCCCAAGATCTATGCCGACGCCGACTACATGGCCGGCGTCGACCTCATCCTGCAGTGCGTGACCATGTCCACCATCGAAAAGGACGAGTTCGAGGGCCTGCGTTCCGCCGTCGAAAACGGCACGGGCCTGGCCGGCTGGCACGGCGGCATCGCGGATTCCTACCGTGACACCTCCGACTACCTGCACCTGATCGGCGGCCAGTTTGCCTGCCACCCGGGCAAGCACCCGGATGAGCGGACCGGCGGGCAGCCCGACAACTACGTCCCGTATACGGTCAACATGCTCCCGGCGGCCGCGGACCATCCGATCACGGCAGGCGTCGGCGACTTCGACCTCGTCACCGAACAGYACTGGGTCCTCGCCGACGACTACATCGACGTCCTGGCCACCACCACCCAAAAAGTCCGGGAATGGGACCCGTGGCACCGGGAGGTCACCTCGCCGGCCATCTGGACCCGGCAATGGGGACAGGGCAGGATCTTCGTCTGCACCCCGGGACACCGCGTCGAAATCCTCCAGGACAGCAACGTCCGCACCATCATCGAAAGGGGCCTGCTGTGGGCAAGCCGTTAGACACAGACCGGACAACAAACGTTGGAATCATCGGCTGCGGAGCCATCATCGCCCAGTATCTGGCGAACTTCCGCCGACTCGGGGACATCAATCTCGTCGCCGTCGCGGACCTGGACCCCGCGCGGGCGCAGGCCGTGGCCGACTCGTACGACGGCGTCCGGGCGCTCACCGTCGAGGCGCTCCTGGCGGACGACGACGTCGACCTCGTCCTGAACCTGACCATCCCCGCCGCCCACGCCGAGGTCGCCCTGCGCGCGATTGCCGCCGGCAAGTCCGTCTACGGTGAGAAGCCGCTCGCGGCAACKACGGCGGAGGCCYGGCARGTGCTGGACGCCGCGCGGACAGCCGGCGTCGTGGTCGGCTGCGCCCCTGACACCGTGCTCGGCACCGGGATCCAGACCGCCCGGAAGGCKATCGACGACGGGCTCATCGGCAAGCCCATCTCCGCGACCGCCACCATGGTCACCCCCGGCCACGAGCGCTGGCACCCGAACCCGGACTTCTACTACCAGCCCGGCGGMGGACCGCTCCTGGACATGGGAMCGTACTACGTCTCAGCCCTCGTGACATTGCTGGGGCCGGTGGTCTCGGTGATCGGCGCAGCCAGCCACACCCGCGACGAGCGGACCATCGGCTCGGGCCCGCGCGAGGGCCAGACGGTGCCGGTGGCGATCGACACCCACGTCACCGGCGTCCTGGTCCACGCCTCGGGGGCCCTATCCACGCTGGTGATGAGCTTCGACGCCGTGAAGACCAAGAGCCCCAACATCGAGGTCCACGGCGAGCGCGGTTCCCTGGTGGTCCCGGATCCCAACCACTTCGACGGCGACGTGCAGCTCTTCGCCCTCGGTGCAGACCACTGGGAGACCCTGCCCGTCTCCGCCGGCTATGCGGACWCGGGGCGGGGCTTCGGCATCGCAGACCTCATCCGCACCMCGGCCGGCCAGGAGCCCCGGGCGGGAGGTGCCCTGGCCTTCCACGCCCTGGAGGTGATGGAGTCCGTCCTGGAATCCGCGCACACGGGCGCACCGGTCCGGATCGGCAGCACGGTCGTGCGCCCCGCACCGGTCGAGCTCGCCACCCTCGCCTCATCCGCCCTGGCGGCTGCCCCGTAGAGCCCGCCCAGCTGCTCTCTCCCAGCCGTGCCCGGCCGAAGTCGCCGGAAAGCTGCCCGTTCGCCGGAAAGTTCCGGCGAACTCGCAGGTTTCCGGCGACTTCGTGCGCCGCGTCGGCGCCGGGGAGGTCAGATGGTGCGCGGCGCCTTGGCCAGGTTCTCGGTGAGCTCGGCCGCGTTCTGCCGGGCCACATAGGCCGGGCGATCCCGTTCCACGCGCCAGCTTTCGGCGAGCGGGCCGATGTTGACGGTGTCGAAGCCGAACTCGTCATAGAGCCTGGCCACGAGTTCGGCAGCGTCCGCGTAGTCGCTCGCCGTGGYCAGAGCCCGGCGGTCGGGCGTGCCGGCCGGGGTGCCGTCCGTGGTGATCTGGGAGAACAGGATGTGGTTGAAGGCCTTAGCGACCTTGGACTGCGGCAGATGCTCCTGCAGCAGGCCGGAGGTGGTGGCCTCGCCGGCATCCAGGGCGGGGAAGTGACCATCGCGTTCCCAGTAGTAGTTATTGGTGTCGAGGACGATCTTGCCCGCCAGCGGTTCCACGGGCACGTCMGGGATCGCCTTTAGCGGCACGGTGACGATCGCGAAGTCGCCGGCCGCCGCCGCCTCGGCCGGGGTTGCGGCCCGGGCTTTCGGTCCCAGTTCCGCCGCAAGGTCCGCGAGGGTTTCCGGCCCGCGCGAGTTGCTGATCACGACGTCGTAGCCGAGCTCAACTGCTTTGCGGGCGAGCTGGCTGCCAATGCGTCCTGCACCGATGATTCCGATAGTTGTMATGTCCGGCCCAACACCAATGCGGGCGAAGATATTTCGCCCGCTACCGGCTATGCGCCCGGTTCCTCGTCGATGTCCTGCCCTTCTGCCGCGTCCTGGGAATGGGCACGGTCGACAAAGGGTGCGGCTGTTGCGTCACCCTCGGCGGGGCTCTCGCTGTGGACGCGCTCCGTCGCTTGTGCATCCTTAGTCATGTCTGCTCCTCTGCTGCGAATCCTGGGGTGAACGGCCCGCTGCCGGCTACTTTTATCTAGCGCCCGGGCTTTCCGGGATGTCAAGATCCATCCCGGCCCGCGCGTTCGGCAGTCGGGTCCGTCCCGCAAGGGGCCGGTTCACCAGGTGTCCGTTCAGGTCGCTGTTCGGCTGCCGGCACGACTGKAATACCGTTTGGGTTCCTTGCGCGGGCGCAGGGCATAGTCCCGGGACCGCCTGCTGGACAGCGCCAGGAGCAGCAGGATATCCAGGGCCAGGCCGGGAAGATTGGACTGCAGGGTGATGTCGGGACCGCCGTGGAAAACGTCGAACGCCTRCAGGCTAATGGCCGCCGTGCTAAGGGCCATGGCCACGGTCCGGGCCCAGTTCCGTCCGAGGAACACGAACCAGGCGAGCAGGACCTCGACCAAGGCAAAGAGCAGGACCATCACCGACGCGATGGTGACGGCCACCTCGGCCTGGGCCTCCGTGACCCCCGGTCCGGCTCCGGGCTCCAGCAGTGAGCTCACGTGCGCATCCCGGAGGAGCACCAGGGAGAGGGCCAGCAGGACGGCTGCGGCTGCGCGTGCCCCGACCAAGACAGCACCGACAATCGTGGGCGCCGGGCGCTTGTTCCGGCTGTCGGTGGCGGATCCGGCGGATTCGGCCGGCGCCCCGGCCGTGTTCCTCAGATCAACGATGGGGAGATCGCCGTCGGTAATGATGGTGTCGCCTCCGCCGTTGCGGGCATGGTAACCGGTCGAAAAGTCACGGATCACGCGGACCTCGGCACCCGGGTCGGCCCCGGTGATGGCTGCGACGACGTGGTCGCGTTCGACGTCGGTGTGCTCGTCGATCTTGTGAGTGATCTGCAGGGTAAACAGGGACAGCCCGACGCTGCGGTCATACGTTCCGGCGGCCAGCCAGTCGACGGCCAGTCCGCCGGGGAGCAGCCAGCCGGGTGGGCACCGCCAGAAGCGGACGTGGTGGCGCTTGCCCGGGGTGCCGTCGACTTCCTGCTGATAGGCAAAATCCTGCTGGCGGCCGAACAGGAACAGGGGACTCACCGGGGCCTCGAGGTAACTGCGGCGCAGGAGCGTGGAGGTGACGATGCGACGGCTGCTGGCCAACGTCACGTCGTCGGCCAGGGTCCAGCCCGCGGACTCCATCACCTGATGCACCTGCGGTTCCGATCCCAGCAAAGCCACATTCACGGGGTCGCCCAGCAGCCCGTCGCTGGTGCGCGCCCGGCCGATGAAGTAATCGGGAACGTACAGGCGGGTCAGGATGCGGTGGAGCCGGGGGAGCACCAGATAGGCGAGCAGGCCCCAGAAGATGAAGAAGAACCAGACCTGCGCCCAGCCCCATTGGAAGCTCAGCTGCACCAGCAGGGAGGTCAGCCAGACGGCCGAGACGCCGCCCACCACGAAGAACAAGGTGTCCAGCCGCGAGTACGGCACCGTGCCCGCGGGGGCTGTGACCTCAACCGCTTCCTTGGTCATGGCCGCCATATTACGCGCACCGGCGTGCAGGCGTCCTCTGCGGGCGCCGGTTTCCGGGCTGAGGCCGGCCGCCCCGCGGCAGCCGGCCTCAGCCCAGTCTCACAGCCGGATTGTCAGAAGCTCACCGTCTCGGTCAGGTAGCCGAAGTACTTCCCGCTGATCGGGTGGACGGGATCGCCGCCGAAGCCGTAGTCGTGGTGGCGCTTCGTGTACGACGCCGTCAGGTGCAGATACTGCTCCATGACGTCCTTGCCTGAGCCGGTGCACTCCTTCTGGCTGATGCACAGGGCCACAGACCCTGCCACAGCCGGGCTCGCGAAGCTGGTGCCATGGTTCACGGCGTAACCCCCCGGCGCAGTGGAGAGAATGCACACTCCGGGGGCGGCGACGGTGTGGGCCTTGTCATCGCTCGCGGTGGCGAAGTTGGAGAAGAACGCCGGCTGGTCATCTTTTTGCCCGTACTTGGCAAAGTCCACTGCGCCGCAGTCAGGGGCGGYCAGGCCGCCGGCCTTTCCATCGAAATCACCCATGGCCGTGGCGGTCAGCACCTGGTCATAGGTGGCCGGCACGGTGTTGGCGAAGTCCTCCCCGGCGTTCCCGGCCGCGACAGCGTAGGTGACGCCGGCCCGGACCGAGCGGCAGATGGCGTAATGCATCGGGTCCGTGCCCTTCCCGCAGTTGGGCGTGTCGGCGCCGCCGCCGGCGATGCTGATGTTGGCCACGGCGATGTCATTGCTCGGGTCGTMGTCCTTGTGCGTCGAGGTCACCCAGTCAATCGCACAAATCAGGCTTTCCTCGGAGATCAGGCCCGCGTCGTCAACCACCCGGACGGACCACAGCGGCGTGCCCGGCGCGGTTCCCACGACGCCGAAGCGGTTGTTCCGGGCGCCGATCACACMTGCGACAAACGTCCCGTGCCCCAAAACGTCAACGGGGGTCACGTCCACGGGCGAGCCGGACTGGCAGTCAACGCCGCCCTTGACGTTCAGGTCCGGGTGGGTGGCATCGATACCGCTGTCGATCACGGCGACGTTGACATTGATCCGGTCCGGCCCTTTGTCGAGGGCCTTCCGGACATCGGAGTCCGTCCCGGCGATCCGCTGCCGCCAAAACGGGGTCTGCTGGGTGCCCGCCGACGCAGGATCGCTCGGCTTGTGGAACGTTCGGCCCATCGTGACGAAGTCGACGCTTGGATCAGCCTGGACCCGTTGCGCCTGGGACGCCGTCATAGTGGCCGAGTAGCCGTTCACGGCGCTGCGGTAGACCTTCGAGGCCGTAAATCCGTAGGCGCTTTGCTGGGCGCTCGCCGCGGCTCCGGCGTCCACGACGCCGTCCTTGAGCACCACAATGTAGTTTTGCCMGGTCTCGGCTGCGGACGAGGGGACCGCCGCCGCCAGGCCGCCGGCGGTGACCAGCGCAAAGGCGGCAATAGCGGCGATGACGCGCCGGAACCTGAGTGTGTCCGGTCTGGGAAGGGGGCCCCGCCGGTGTTTGCGCGGGACACGCGCCACCGATGTTAGCTTCGATTTTGATGCCTTGCGGCCGGCTTGGCTGAACATCGTGGCCTCCCATTAAGCGAGTTCGCTAATTCGAGTGCCCCCCGCCCAACATCTTAGGCCTCAGACCCTGCGAGACACAGGGACCTTTGGAAAAACTTGCGCCGCCGTCCGGCGCACTGGCAGCGGCCGCCTCAGACGAGGCTGTCTTCCTTTACGGGGGCCGGCCGATCTTCCGTCGTGCGGGCGGTGGCGTGGGCGGCTGTCGCGGCGTGCACGGCGTGGGCGGCACGGACATGGTGGCCGAACGGGTTGAACCGGCTGAAACCGAGTTCGGCAAAGGCGTAGGCGGTCTCGGCGTGCTCGGACCGGTCGACTCCGGCGAGTTCGTCCTCGTGGCTGACCCGGAATCCAAGCGTTTTGTGGATGGCGAGGCCGATTACCGCGGTCCCGAGTCCGGACACCGCCACCGTGATGAGGACCGCCACGGTCTGCGCGATCACCTGGTGCAGGCCGCCRCCGTAGAACAGGCCGCCGCCCGCGCCGTTTACCGGGAGGGCGATGAAGCCCAGCGCGAGGGTGCCGATGAGGCCGCCGCCGAGGTGCACGCCGACGACGTCGAGCGAGTCATCGAAGCCGAACTTGACCTTCAGGTCCACGAACACCGCGCAGGCTGCACCGGCGACAAAGCCCAGGCCGAGCGCGGCGAGCGGGCTGATGTTGGCGCACGACGGCGTGATGGCCACCAGGCCGGCGACGGCGCCGGAAGCGGAGCCCAGGGAGGTGGGGTGGCCGTGCCGGAACTTTTCCGTGACCAGCCAGCTGATCATGGCCGCGGCGGGGGCCGCCAGGGTGTTCACCCAGATCAGCCCGGCCTGTTGCACGGTGGTGGCTGCACCGGCGTTGAAGCMGAACCAGCCGAACCAGAGGATGCCAGCKCCCAGCATGATGAAGGGGATGTTGTGGGGGCGGTGGCCGGGGTCCTTGCCGAAGCCGTGCCGGTTGCCCAGGATCAGGACCAGCACCAGTGCCGCGGTTCCGGACGCGATTTCCACCACGGTGCCCCCGGCAAAGTCGATGACCTKGCCGAAGACGGCGCTGACGGCACCGCCGGCACTCATGAGGCCGCCGCCCCAGACCATGAAGGCCAGCGGGCAGTAGACGAGGGTGATCCAGATGGGGACGAAGAGCGCCCAGGAGGTGAACTTGGTGCGGTCCGCGATGGCGCCGCTGATGAGGGCCACGGTGATGATGGCGAAGGTGGCGCTGTATCCGGCCTTGATCAGGTCCAGCGAACCGATGATGTTGCTCAGGCCGAAGTTGGCGAACGGGTTGCCGAACACACCGAGGACGCCCTTGCCGGTACTCATCGAGTAACCCCAGAGGACCCAGACGACGCCGACGATCCCGATGGAGATGAAGCTCATCATCATCATGTTGAGCGAGGCCTTGGCCCGGGTCATGCCGCCGTAGAAGAGGCCCAATGCCGGGGTCATCAGCAGAACGAGCGCTGCCGACACAACCATCCAGACGCTTCCAGCAGTGAGTTCCACCGGCGGGTCCCTCCTCGTAAGTCTGTCGTACCGGGACACGTTGCCGCCGGCCCCCCGATCCGGATTTAATCCTCGCGGAGGCATGTTTCCGGCAATGGGGCGCAAAGTTGCGGGCAGGTTACAGGAATGGCGGTGGCGTGAAGATCGCGTGACCGCCATGTTTCAGGAATGTAAACGCAGCCTCTTGGCCCGGCCGCTGCTGTTTGTTCCGCCGGCGCCGGCGGGGCGGAATGGCGGGACTGTGGGGGACGTCCCGTGGCTAAGGGCCGTGAGATGCCGTCCGCGGCGGATTTTTGGGGGCGCCGGGCCTCAGCGGGAGGGCCTGGGAKAGGGGCTGGGCGGCTTGGCTTTGGAATCAGGCGGGGCGGGGAAAGCGGCAGCCGGGTAGAGTCCGGCCGCCTCCATCATGTAATTCGCCCACTGCGGACCGGCCAGCATGTAGCCGTCGATTGCCTTGTAGAACTTGCCGTTGATCGTGATGTTCCGGCCCGCCCGCTTCTGGCCTTCCAGCGTGTCGCCGAAGTAGGACGCGGTGGCGAGTCCGGTGGTGTAGCCGACAACCCAGGTTGAGCCGTTGGTGTTGGACGTGCCGGTCTTGKCCGCMACGGGGAACCGGCTCTGGACCTTGGGATTGATGTATACGCCGGAGCCGCGTTTCAGCACGTCCTGCAGCACGGCGTTGACACCCCGGGCGACCTCGGGCTTGATGGTGTTCCGGCAGTCGCTGGTCTGGGCCGGAAGCTTCTTTCCGGCGGCATCCCTCACCTCCAGGATGGCGATTGGCGCGCAGTACCTGCCGTCGTTGGCGAACGTGGCGAACCCGTTGACCAGGTTGAKCGGTGACACGCCGATGGCGCCGAGCAGGTTGCCCAGCTGGTGCATGTTGATCGGAGCGTTGTCCAGGCCGCTGTGAAGTCCCGCCGCGTTGACCATCTTCTGGATGCCGCAAAAGTCCAGCTGTGCCGCGGTGGCGAAGGTCGCAGTGTTAATGGAGTTGTACAGCCCGTAGTTGATCGGCATGGGGCGGTAGTAGCCGGGATCGTTATTCTGGAGGTCGTCATCCGCGCCGAGCCCGGCGATCCTCTGCGGCGTGCTGTAGCCGCCGAGAACCCTGCCGCAGCTGTCCCTCCACCGGAATCCCACCGGGTATGACCTCCGGGACGCATCCACGACCGCCGTGGGAGATTTGCCCTCATTKAGCCACTCGGCGAAGGTGAAGGGCTTCATTGTGGACCCCGGCTGGAAACCGCCGGCGCCGTTGAGGTCGTTGCCTTGGGCATCCTTGGAATCGACGTTGAAGTTCAACTGGGTGTCGAACTTCCCGTCCTCGGGAAGGAAGACCGTGTTTTGGGCCATGGCCAGGATCTTGCCGGTGCCGGGTTGGATGGAGACCAGGGAGGCGCCCCATTTGTCCGGATTGGCCCCGGCGGTCGCATTCACTTGCGTCTGCGCGGCCGCCTGCAGCCGGCTGTCCAGCGTGGTGGTGATGGTCAGGCCTCCMCGGTACAGCTTCGCCTGCCGGCTGGCGGCGTCCACACCGTAAGCCGGATTGTTGAGGATCAGATGCGAAATATAGTCGCAGAAGTATGGGGCCATGTCCGCCGCCGCACAGCCCTGCTTCCCGGGGGTGACAGACAGTCCCACGCCGGTGGCGGCGGCGGCGTCGTGCTCCGCGGGGGTGATCTTTCCCAGGCGCAGCATGCTATCGAGCACCTGGTTGCGCCGCCCGAGGGAGGCCTCCGGATGCGCAACGGGATCGTAGTAGCTGGGGCTGTTGACCAGCCCCGCGAGCAGCGCCGCCTGCGGCAGCGTCAGGTCCTTGGCCGAGGTGCTGTAAAAATGCCGCGCCGCCGCTTCAATGCCGTAGGCGTCCCGGTTGAAGAAAACGATGTTGAGATAGCCCTCCAGGATCTGGTCCTTGGTGTACCTCTTCTCCAGCTCCACCGCGAGCTTCATTTCCCGTAGCTTGTCGCCCAGGTCCTTTTGTGCGCTCAGGAACATCACATCGCCGTTGTCCTGGGACAACTTCGCCTCGTTGAGCACGTTGGAGACGTACTGCTGGGTCAGCGTGGACGCACCCTGCCGGCCGTCGTTGCTGGTCAGGTTGTGTGCCAGCGCCCGCATGATCCCGCGGAGGTCCACCCCGGAGTGCTCGTAAAAGCGGTTGTCCTCGATGGAGACGATGGCGTCCCTGACGAACGGGGACATTTGATCGAGTGGGACCTTCACCCGGTTCTCCGTGTAGAACGTGGCGATGGGGCGCCCGTCCGAGGTCAGCACCTTGGTGGAGAGCGACGGCGTTTCAACCGCGAAGTCGGAAGGGAGGCTGTTGAAGAACGAGATCGAGCCGCTGACGGAGGCTCCTGCTGCGGCAACGCCGGGAATCACCAGGCCGGCAGCCAGGACTCCGCAGAGTGCGCTCACCGCCAGGAAGCCGGCAAGCCAGCCCATGGTTGAGGCCAAACGGACGAGTAATCGGTTCTTCTGCGCCATTCTGGTCCAGCTATCAGGCTCAAGATTTTTGCCCAGAATACGCCGGATAAGGACCTTCAGCCAGAGCATAAGGGGRCCTTCCTGAACAGTCCGTCGGCGCCGGCGCCGGCGCGGTTGCCGGGAGGCGCCTGCAGGGCTGCAGGGCAGTCGGGGAGCCGGAATGAAATGAATTCATTGAATGTTCAATCAATATGGACTTTGGTATCTTCACTTTTGGCGAGCTTTCCCGCAACACCAGCACCGGCACAGCGCTGTCCCCGCAACAGCGGCTGAAGGAGATCATCGAGCTCGCCAAGCTGGCCGATCAGGCGGGCCTCGCCTTCCTGGGGCTCGGGGAGCACCACCGGCGCGACTTTGCCCTCTCGGCCCCGGAAATCGTGCTGGCCGCGATTGCCCGGGAAACCTCCAGTCTCCGGCTGGGCACGGCCGTCACCGTGCTCTCCACCCAAGACCCCGTGCGGCTCTTTKAACAGTTCGCCACCCTGGACCTGATCTCGGACGGCCGGGCCGAGATCATTGCAGGCCGCGGCGCGTTCGTGGAGTCCTATCCGCTCTTCGGCCACAAGCTGGAGGACTACGACGCCCTGTTCGACGAGAAGCTGCGCCTGCTGCTGGAACTGCGGGACAACGCCCGGGACAACTCCACAGTGCAGTGGTCCGGAACACTGACGCAGAGCATTCCGGGGATGGACATCGCTCCGCGCCCGGTGCAGCAGAAGCTGCCTGTCTGGGTAGGCGTCGGCGGCACCCCGGCGAGCTTTTCCCGCGCGGGCCGGCTGGGGCTGCCCTTGTTCATYGCCCTCCTGTCCGGGCCCTCCCGCTTCAGACACCTTGTTGAGCTCTATCGCGAGAGTGCCGCCGCGGCGGGGCACGATGCCAGCGCACTGCCGGTGGGGGCCGGCGGCCACTTCTATACGGCACCGACGTCACAGCAGGCGCGCGACACGTTCTACCCCTACTACCGGGCCTACTTCGAACAAAATATGCCACGCCCCGTGGACCACTTCCCCCGCTCCACTTTCGATGCGTGGACCGATCCGGGCGGCGGTCTGCTGGTCGGGAGTCCGCAGCAGGTCACCGAGAAGCTCCTGGAGATCCACCAGACTCTGGGGAACACCCGGTACTTGGCCCAGATCGGGCTGGGCGGCCTGCCGTTTGCCGAGACGGCCCGGTCCATTGAGCTGCTCGCGACGGAGATCATGCCCGCCGTCAACCGGGAGGTCTCCGCCGGCCTGGCGGCCGGCCGACCCGGCGAAACGCTGGCCTGACGGCCGGCAGACGACGGCCGGTCACCGCCGTCGACTGTTGCCGCCGTCGACTGTTGCCGTCGTCCGCCGGCCGGGCAGGCGCTGTGTCAGTCCTGGTCCAGCGGGATTTCAATGCAGCGGGCGGACGCGTTCCAGATGGTTCGAGTGCCCAGATGCAGGCTCAACCGCTGCATCCGGGCGGCAATATCGGCCGCCGACCCCCGGGCCAAACGGGCCTGGAACCCGGCGATGACGGTGGGGTGCAGCCGCAGCGTGCGGGGTTGGTTGTCCCCGTTGCCGAGTACGAAGAGKAACGACTGGTCATTGCGCTCGACGGGGTCCACGGCGTAATCGTCAACGAAATCCCCGGCGCTGTAGATGATCGGACGGTTCCGGTGGATCCCCACGCCCCGGAAGACATGCGGGGAGTGGCCGAACACGACGTCGGCGCCGGCATCTATGAGGCCGCGCGCGAGGTCCTGGTGCCGGGCCGGGGCGTCCKAGCCCCAATTGCCTCCCCAATGGGCCGACACAATGAGGAGCTGGACGCGTGCCTTGGTCCGCCGGACCAGGTCCAGGAGCGCGGCTCCGCGCTCGCCGCCGTCGTCCACGGGAACGTAGTAGATCCCGGGGGCCGCGGCGCCGGCCTCCCAGTCGGGCTGGTTGTCCGTGAAGGCGATGAAGCCGACGGCGGTGCCGCCCACCCGCCGCACGGCCGGGCGCCGGGCCGTGTCCAGGTCCGGGCCAGCCCCGGCGTGCAGGATCCCGGCGCCGTCGAGTGCCGGGAGCATTTCCCGGAACGCGTCCGCGCCGAAATCCAGGACGTGGTTGTTGGCGAGGGAGACGACGTCGATCCCGGCGGCGAGCAGGCTGTCCACGTTTTTCAGGTCCGAGCGGAAGTGGAAGATCTTCCCCGGTTCCGGCTCGCCGCCGGACGCCAGGACACATTCGAGGTTGGCGACGCGGACGTCGGCCTCCCGGAGGAGCTCCAGCGTGTCGCCCCAGGGATAGGCAGGATTGGCCGTGGCCAGGTGGCGGTTCACCAGCCGGCCCAGCATGACGTCTCCCAGCAGCGCGATCTGCATGGCTATCCGGCCCGTCAGCTCATGCCCCGAGGGTTAGCTTTGGTAGCCCTCGACCTCGCTGGCCGGCCGCACCTCCGCCTCGTCCGGGTTCTCGCCGTAGTCCTTTTTTGCCCGCCGCTGGCGCAGCAGGTCCCAGCACTGGTCAAGCTGTTCTTCCAGCTGCTGCAGCCGGAGGACATCCGGAGCCCCGGGCGGGGCTGCGTCTTCGCRGAGGCTGTGCTCTTCCTCCACCAGTGCCTTGATCCGTTCCAGGATGTCTTGGTTGTCCACAGTGTCCTCTTCTCGTCCGACGGCGGCAGGGCCCGGGACCCCGTGGTCCCTGGCCAGATCCCTTTCCAGCCTACGGAGGCGGAGCGGCCGTGAACAGAGGCCCCTCCAGAGCCAGCGCCACGAGGKCACCAGGGCCGGCACCACGCACCTGCGTCGCGCGCCAAGCCGGTGGACTAGCCGAGGAGTTCGTCCGGGTAGCACCAGCGCCAGTCCTCGTCCGGCTCAATGCTGCGCATCACGGGGTGGCCCGTGGCCTGGAAGTGCTTGTACGCATGGGTTCCCGGGSAGGAATCGCAGCAGGCCACGTTGCCGCACTGCACGCACATCCGCAGGTGCACMGGCGTGGTGCCGTCCCGCTCGCACGCGGCGCAGGCGGGATCCGGCGGCACAACCGGGTCCGGGGCGGATTCCAGGTGGGAACAGACCCCGCCGGGCCGGGCAATCCCTTCGCCGCCGCCTCCTCCGGTGCTGTCCGGTTCCTCCAGGGAGGCGTCCAGCATGGACTCCTCGACATCCAGGCGGTCAAGGACGTCGGCCAGGACCTCGTGGGCGTAGGCGCCGCCGCGCCGCAGTTCCAGGACCTTGGCGCGCTCGGCATCCAGCATCGCCAGCCGCAGCTGGGCGTAGCGCTGGCTGGGGGTGGCGGCTTCCGCGGAGGGACGGCCCAGCCGCTCCCACGCGGCCAGCCCGCGCTCCTGCGTGCGCCGTTTCAGCATCGCCACGACTTCCGGGGGATCGGAGTCCGAACGCAGTTCCTGCAGCCGCTGCACGCCCGCCGCCGTGGCCAGCTGCATGAGCGAGGCCTGGTTGAGCGCGTCTTCGCGCGGATCCGGTCCCTTCACGCGCAGGACCCGGACCAGGGCCGGGAGGGTGAAGCCCTGCAGGGTGAGGGTGCCGCCCACCACCACGAGGGCCATCAGGATCAGGACGGAACGGTGCTCCAGTTCTGCCGGCAGAACCAGGACGGCGGCAAGCGTCACCACGCCGCGCATACCGGCCCAGGAGACGATCGCGGCAAATTGCCAGGGCGGCGCGGGATCATTGCGCCGGACGGCAGGAATGAGCCGGGGCAGGTACGTTGCGGGAAAAACCCAGACCGGGCGCAGGCCCAGTACGGCCAACAGCACCACGGCGCAGCCGAGCCAGATCCGGTTCGGCCCCAGCGAGTCGTCCTGGACGCCTTCGATAATGGTCCGGACCTGCAGYCCGATCAGGAGGAAGACGGAATTCTCCAGCAGGAACTGGACCGTGTGCCAGTTGCTGCGCTGGCTCAGMCGGGCCGCCCCGTTCGGCATGGACGGGGCCTTGGTCCCCATGATCAGCCCCGTGACGACGACGGCCAGGACGCCGGAGGCGTGGATCGCTTCGGCCGGAAGATAGGCCACAAGCGGCGCGACCAGGGATGTGGAGGTGTTGATGGCGACGTTGCGGATCCGTTTGCGGAGCGCGGTGAGCACGAAGGCCGCGGCAATCCCCACCGCCAGGCCCCCGCCGGCTGCAAGGAGGAAGCCCCCGGCGATGGCCGCGGCCGAGACCGTTCCGGCGATGGCGGCGATGGCGGCGCGCAGGCAGACCAGCGCCGTGGCGTCGTTAACCAGGGATTCGCCCTCCAGGATGGTCACAATMCTGCGGGGCATGCCCACCTTGCGTGCAATGGCCGTCGCTGCCACGGCGTCCGGCGGTGCGACGACGGCGCCCAGGGCCATCGCCGCCGCCAGCGGGATCTCGGGAAACAGCCAGAAGACCACAAACCCGATGCAGACGGTGCCGAAGATGACGTAGCCCACCGAGAGCAGGCCGATGGCGCGGCGGTTGGACCCGAAATCGAACAGCGATGTCTGCAGGGCCGCCGCATAGAGCAGCGGCGGCAGCAGCCCGACCAGCACGAGCTCCGGATTCAGCTCGATCGTCGGGACGAACGGGAGGAAGGAGCACACGACGCCGGCCAGCACCAGCAGCAGCGGRACGGAGACGTTGATCTTGCGTCCCAGCGCGCTGCCGGCGCAGACAATGGCGACCAGGGCCAGCAGCCCGTAAGCGACTTCCATTGGCCCATTCTGTCAGCTTGCCGCCGCCCGCCGGAGGGTTCGCCMGCATCGCATGATCAGCTTGCTTATTACTTTGCCGGTTCCTAGAGTTGAAACCGCAAGCCCAATGATTCCTGCGCGGGCGCCGGTCGCGGCCCAAGGCCGCCCGGATCCGCGCCCCGGTATKAGGAGGACACATGTCAGAGCACAACATTGCGGGCAAGAAGGTCGCGTTCCTGCTGACGGACGGGGTGGAGCAGGTGGAGCTGACCAGCCCGTGGAATGCCGTGAAGGAAGCCGGCGGAGTGCCCACCCTGGTCTCGCCCAAGACCGGAAAGCTGCAGGGCTATGACGGCACCGAGAAAGGCCAGACGTTTGCCGTGGACCTCGCCGTCGGCCAGGCCGATGCCGCCGACTTCCACGCCCTCGTGATCCCCGGCGGCGTGGTCAACGCGGATCACCTCCGCGTCGACAAGGACGCCCAGGCGTTCACCCGKGCGTTCTTCGAACAGCACAAGCCGGTGGCCTCCATCTGCCACGGACCGTGGCTGCTGATCGATGCCGGTGTGGTCAGCGGCAGGAACGTGACCTCGTACCACACGCTCCAGACGGACCTGAAGAACGCCGGCGCGAACTGGAGCGACCAGGAAGTCGTGGTGGACCAGGGCCTCGTGACGAGCCGCAACCCGCACGACCTCCCGGCCTTCAACGCCAAACTCCTGGAAGAAATCGCCGAGGGCGAGCACGCCGGCCAGACGGCCTAGTGGACAACGGCTAGAACTGGGCGATATTCCGGCCCGCCACAGCGGCCGACGGCGGTGAGCACCGCCGTCGGCCGCTGTTCTTTTGTTGTCTGCCGGGAGCCTACCCGCCCCGCCGGTTTTGGGGCAGGATATGCCGTGTAATGTGCACCGCCGCTTCGGCCGCCCCGGCCTGCGCCCCAGCAGCAAGGAGTCCCGCATKACCACGCTCAATCCCTACCTCGGCTTCCGCGACAACGCCAAGGACGCTATGACGTTCTACCAGTCGGTGTTCGGCGGTGAGCTGACCATGAGTACCTTCGCCGAGTACCACGCCAGCGAGGACCCGGCGGAGCAGGACAAAATCATGCACGGCCAGCTCCGGACTGACGGCGGCCTGGTGCTCATGGGGGCAGACACCCCCAACAGCATGGACTACACCCCGGGCAACAACTTCTCCGTGTCGCTGAGCGGATCCGACGAAGCCGAACTCCGCGGCTACTTCGAGAAGCTGGCCGACGGCGGCACCATCGCCATGCCGCTGGAGAGGGCGCCCTGGGGCGATATCTTCGGCATGTGCAAGGACAAATTCGGGGTGGACTGGCTGGTGAACGTCGGTCCCGAGGTCGCCTGAGCCGGACCGGCGCCCCGCGCTGGGGCTCAGGGAACGCGCAGCCCCAAGGCGGCGCCGGTTCACGGCGCAAGGCCCCTCGGCCCGGCCGTCAGTTAGAGCTATCCTGAAGTCGGCCAGGACAGTGCAGATTCGAGTCCATCCTCCTGGCCGAGAGAGGCACGCCATGACCGAGAAGCTGCACCTCAGCCCGGACGATGAATTCCCCGAGGACCTMAGCAAAGTCGCGGACAAGGATCTCCAGGTCCTCGACAGCCAGGTCCAGCGCCAGCTCGACTACGAGTACGTGGCGGAGGGAGAGCCGAACCCGGAGACGGAATTCCGGCATTATGACCTTGATGAGGAGTTCGAAGAGCGGGATAAGCGGGAGACCTGAACAGCCGGAACCGGCCGCGGCGGGTCCGGCATTTGGCATGGCGTCCGAATTGTAGTCAGCATGCTTACTACAATGGGGTGACCATTCTGCAKAGAAACGAGCACCCATGACCCCGGCAGCCGCCCCGCGTTCCCTCCCGTACCCCCTTGGGGTCACCCTGCGCCACGACGGCGCCAACGTCGCCATCCATTCCCGGACTGCGGACTCCGTGGAATTCTGTACCTTCGACGCCGACGGCCAGGAGGCCCGGACAACTCTTCCGGAGCGGACGGGGCACGTCTTCCACGGCGTCGTCCCMGGCGTCACCGTGGGCACCCGCTACGGCCTGCGGGTCGACGGCGCGTGGAACCCCGACGCCGGACTGCGCCACAACGCCAACAAACTGCTGCTGGATCCGCACGCCACCGCAATCGAAGGCGGCTATKACTGGGGCCAGGCGGTTTTCGCCCATGATCTGGACAATCCGGCCGAGTTCGACTCCACCGACTCCGCCCCGGCTGTTCCGCGCTGCGTGGTGACAGACCCGTCCTTCGACTGGGACGAGGGAACCCCCGATGTCGCCCCGCGGGTTCCGCTGGCCGACACCGTGGTCTATGAAGTCCATGTCAAGGGCTTCACCCGGCAGCACCCCGAGGTCCCGGAAGAGATMCGMGGCACTTATGCCGGCCTGGCGCACCCGGCCGCCATCAAGCACCTCACCGATCTCGGCATCACCGCCGTCGAACTGCTGCCGGTGCACCAATTTGTCCAGGACAGCCATCTGGAAGAAAAGGGCCTGCGGAACTACTGGGGCTACAACAGCATCGGCTTCTTCGCCCCGCACGGGGACTACAGCGCCGCGGGCGACGGCGGAGGGCAGGTCGCCGAGTTCAAGGCGATGGTCAAGGCCCTCCACGCGGCCGGCCTCGAGGTGATTCTGGACGTGGTCTACAACCACACCGCCGAGGGCAACCACATGGGCCCGATGCTGTCCTTCAAGGGCATCGATAACGAGGCCTACTACCGGCTGGTGGAGGGCGAGGAATCCGCCTACTTCGACACGACGGGCACCGGCAACAGCCTCAACGTGGGGCACCCGGCGGCGCTGGGCCTCATCATGGATTCGCTGCGCTATTGGGTGACGGAGATGCACGTGGACGGGTTCCGCTTCGACCTCGCCACCACACTGACCCGCCAGGACGGCAGTGCCGAACTCCACAGCGCCTTCCTCACCCTGATCCAGCAGGATCCGGTGCTCGCCCCGGTGAAAATGATCGCCGAACCGTGGGACACCGCCGGCTACCAGGTGGGCGGGTTCCCTGCCGACTGGTCTGAATGGAACGGCAAGTTCCGCGATGACGCCCGTGAATTCTGGCACGGCGGCGACAACGTCCTGGGCGACTTCGCCCAGCGCTTCCTCGGGAGCCCCGACGTCTACGAGGGCAGCCGCCGGGCCCCGGTGTCCAGCGTCAACTTCATCACCGCCCACGACGGATTCACCCTGGCGGACCTGACGGCCTACGACGAGAAACACAACGAAGCCAACGGAGAAGACAACAACGACGGCGAGAGCGATAACCGTTCGGCCAACCACGGCGTCGAAGGACCCACCGACGACGCCGGGGTCAACGAACTGCGTGACCGGCAACGCCGGAACTTCCTCGCGACGCTGCTCCTGTCCACCGGCGTGCCCATGATTCTCGGCGGCGACGAGATGGGCCGGAGCCAAGGCGGCAACAACAACGCCTACTGCCAGGACGACGAGATCTCCTGGTTCGACTGGAACAAGGTCGACGACGGGCTGCTGCGGTTCACCACGGAGCTCATTGCCCTCCGCCGCGAGAACCCGGCGCTCCGTCCGGCCTGGTTCCGGCACGCACCGGAGGCAGGCAGCGCCGACACCGTCCGGGTCCTCCGCKCCGACGCCGAGGGATTCACTGCTGAGGATTGGACAGCGGATCACCGCGCCATCGCCTTTGTGCTCGAGCACGATGGCGCCGATTCCTTCGCCGTGCTGCTCAACGCTGCCGAAAACGGCGTCGAATTCACCGTCCCGGCCGCTCCCGCACAGGAATGGGAACTCGTGCTGTCCACCGATCCGGAGCAGCAGGTCGAATCGCCCGTGAGCACGCTGATCGTCCGCGACCGGTCCGTCACCGTCCTGCGGTCACGCACGGCATGACCGACCCGGTCCGCGTGGAAGTCCACGCGGCGGGCCATACCGGCCACGTTTTCGCGACGCGGGAAGCCGCGTCGCGGAGACGGGGCGGCGCGGACGCGCCCGCCGTCGTGCTCCTCCACGGGATCGGCGCCTCACACCGCTACCTGCGCCGCCTGCATCGGCTTCTTGCCGGCTCTACKGACACCTATTCCATTKACCTGCCGGGGTTCGGCGCCACGCCCAGACCGGAACATACGCTCTCCATCGCCGAGCACGCCCGCTACGTCCTGGACGCCATGGAACAGCTGGGCGTGACCGGGTTTGTGCTGGTTGGGCACTCGATGGGAACACAGTTCGCCACCGAAGCAGCGCTCCAGGAGCCCGGGCGGGTCTCGCACCTGGTGCTGATGGGGCCGGTCGTGGACCCCGAGCGCCGCACCGTAGCGCAGCAGGCCCTGGCGCTGGGCCGGGACTGCCTGTTCTACGAAAGCCCCTCCTCCAACGCCCTCGTCTTCACCGACTACCTGCGGTGCGGGCCCTCCTGGTACGTCAAAACACTGCGGGTCATGATGGAGTACCCCATGGCTCAGAAAATCACCGGCATCACCGCGCCGGTCCTCGTGGTGCGCGGAGCCAACGACCCCGTGGCGGACGCGGACTGGAGCCGCCGGCTGGCCRGAGTTGCACGCTTCGGGCAACTGCTGGAAGTCCAGGGAACGGGGCACGTGGTGCAGCACAACCGGGCCGTCGAGGTGCGCGACGCGATTCTGGCTTTCACGGGCATGCGCGCGCCKGCAGGTGAAACACTGCCGGGTCCGGCGTGAACGGCCCGGGAAATCCGCGCCGGCGGTKAGGCCTCGAAGCCGGGGTTAGACCTCGAAGTGCGTCCGGGTGGGTCCCTGGCCCAGTGACTCGACGACGCCGGCCGCGAGGGCGTGAAGCTTGATGTTCCGGGCGCTGGATGCCGACTTCAGGAGCTCGAACGCTTCGTCCTGGCTACAGCGGTTCTGCGCCATGATGATGCCGACCGCGACGTCGATCCCGGTCCGMGTCTCCAGGGTGGCCTTGAGGTTGGCCGCGGTATCGCTGCTGTGAGCGAACCGCACCGCGAGACGCAGGGCCATGGACGTCTGGTGGACGAAGTCGCGGGCCAGTTCCGTGGCGCGGTGATCGAACCGGCCCGGCCGGTGCGAATACAKATTCAAAGCGGCGCGGGTCTCGCCTTCCAGCAGGAACGGCAGCGCCAGGATGGACCGGAAGCCGTGCCCGCGGACCGTCGCGGCGTAATGGGGCCAGCGGTCGTCCCGTTCAAGGTCGGCAATGTGAACGGTTGCCTGCTCCCGGGACGCCGTCATGCAGGGGCCGTCGCCGTAGGCGTACTGGATTTCGTCCATGGCCTGTGCGGCGGGGCTGCTGCTGGCGACGGTTGCCGCCTTCTTGTGCCGCAGGAGCGTGATGCCGCACAGGATCTCGTCCCCGGCCTCTGAGAGGCTGCGCGCCGACACACGGGCGAGCTCGCTGAGGAACTCCTCCACGTCCGAACTGCTGAGCACCAGTTCATGCAGGTGCTGGTTTATTGAATTTGCGGTTGACTCGCTGACCACTTCTCTGTTGTGCCGTTTCCCTCAGGTCAAGACGACCCGGCGGTGCTTCCCACCGTGGCAAGTGGCGGATACGGCAKCGGCCGGCCGGATCGAAGAACAATCCAACGGCTTGCTGCAAAACCGTACCGGGAGATTATATACATCCGGATACGCGGGGCTCCAGACGGCGCCGGCGGGGCCACAGACTGCTGAACCGTTTCGCTTGGGCACGTAGGCTTTGCCTTAAGTGAATTGTCGTGAACGGATGCCGCATGCCAGAGCTCGACGTCAAGGAGTCGCACTCCMTTCCGCTGGCGATTTCCCGTGCCGCGGGCCAGCCCGTGGCTGCGGTGCTGGGAGAGCTGGGCTCGGGTGCGACCGGACTGACCGGCGCGGAGGCGGACAGGCGCCTCGCGGAGCTGGGGCCCAACGCGGTGCGGACCCACATGGCCAGCGGGTGGTCGGTGCTGGGTCGGCAGCTGGCCAGCCCTATCCTGATCCTGCTGCTCATCACCGCGGGGCTTTCGCTGTTCCTCGGGGACGCCACGAACGCGATCGTGATCGGCGTGATCCTGCTGGTCAGCGTCGGGCTCGGATTTAGTAACGAATTCCGGGMCGAACGCGCTGCGGAGGCCTTGCATTCGCGCGTCACGCACCGCGCCGTCGTCGTCCGCGACGGGACCGCCCGCGAGGTCGAGGTCACTGCCCTGGTGCCCGGCGACGTCGTCCATCTGGGGATCGGCGCGATCATTCCGGCTGACATGCGGGTGCTGACCGCGAAAGACCTGCTGTGCGATGAAAGCATCCTGACCGGCGAATCGCTGCCGGTCGGCAAGGACCCCGCCCCCGTTGCCGGCGCAGTGGCGCTGGGTGACCTGACGTCGTGCCTGTTCATGGGGACCGTGATCCAGTCMGGCTCCTGCACCGGGGTGGTGGTCGCCACCGGCGGGCGGGCAGAGTTCGGCCGGATCGCACTGGGACTGGGCGAACGGCAGCMCSAGACGGAGTTCCAGCTGGGCCTCAAACGCTTCTCCTTCCTGCTGCTGCAGGTGGCCATCGGGCTGACCTCGCTGATCTTTGTCGCGAACCTGCTCCTGCACCGCCCGGTGATCGAATCGCTGCTGTTCTCGCTGGCGATCGCGGTCGGCATTACCCCGCAGCTGCTGCCGGCCGTGGTCAGCACCAGCTTGGCCACAGGTACCCGGCAACTGGCCCGGCGGAAGGTGCTGGTGAAGCGGCTGGTCTGCATCGAGGACCTCGGCGACATGGACATCCTGGTTACGGATAAGACCGGGACCCTGACAGAGGGCCGGATCAGCTTCACGGCCGCGCTGCCCGCCCGCCCGGGCATCGCCTCCGCTGACCTGCTGACGCTGGGGCTGCTGGCGACCGAGGCAGACTACGCAGAATCCCAGGCCTCCCCGGTGGGCCTGAACTCGCTGGACGCCGCCCTCTGGGCATCACCGGAGGCAGCGGCGTTCCAGGCCGCCCGCTACAAACGCCTGGACGTGATTGACTTCGACCACCTGAGGCGCCGGACCAGCGTGCTGGTCAGCGACGACGGCGGCCCCGCCCGCCTCATCACGAAGGGCTCGCCGGAGGATGTCCTCGCGTTGTGCGTGGACACCCCGGCGGACGTTCAGGCGTTGCTGAACGAGCAGTTCGACGCCGGATCCCGGGTGGTGGCCGTCGCGAGCCGCCCCGCGGACGGGCTGGAGGACCTGACCCCGGCCGACGAGAAGGACCTTGTCCTGGCCGGGTTCCTCATCTTCCTGGACCGGCCCAAAGCCAACGCCCGGGCTTCCCTCGACCAGCTCGAGGCGCTGGGMATCTCCGTCAAGATCGCCACCGGTGACAACGCCAGGGTCGCCGAAAAGGTCTGCGATGAACTCGGCGTCCTCTCGGGCGGAACGCTCAGCGGCGCCGCGGTGGAGGCCATGACCGACGACGAGCTGGCCGCCGCCGCGCGCGAGGCGAGTATCTTCGCCCGCGTTTCGCCCGAGCAGAAGGCCCGGATCATCCGGCTGCTGCGCAAGAGCGGCGGCGCCGTGGGGTTCATGGGCGACGGCGTCAACGACGCCCTGGCGCTGCACGCCGCGGACATCGGCATTTCCGTCGACAGCGCCACCGACGTGGCCAAGGACGCCGCCGACGTCGTGCTGCTCGACAAAGACTTGGGGGTCCTGGCCGAAGGCGTCATGGAAGGCCGGCKGATCTTCGCCAACACCATCAAGTACGTCCTGATGGGCACCTCCAGCAACTTCGGCAACATGTTCAGCGCGGCCACGGCCTCGGTGCTTCTGAGCTTCCTGCCCATGCTGCCGGGCCAGATCCTGCTGAACAACCTGCTCTACGACGCCGGCCAGCTGGCCATCCCGGGCGACCGGGTGGACAAGGAACAGCTGCTGGCCCCGTCGCACTGGGACATCGGCTTCATCCGGCGCTTCATGTTCTTGTTCGGCCCCATCAGTTCCATCTTCGACTTCGCGACGTTCGCGCTGATGCTCTTCGTMTTCGACGCRGTTCCCGGCGAATTCCGCGCCGGATGGTTCATCGAATCCATCGTCACGCAGACGCTGATMATCTTCGTCATCCGGACMCGGCGCGTGCCTTTCTTCCGGAGCCGGCCGTCGGTGGGCCTGGTGAGCGCGTCCCTGGGCGTGGTGGCCGTCGGGGTGTACCTGCCGTTCTCGCCGTTGGCCGGGGTGCTGGGCTTCGATCCGCTGCCGACGCCGTTCTTCATCGCGTTGCTCGGGATGGGCGCGGTGTACCTGGTGCTGGTTGAACTGGCCAAAGTCTGGTTCTACGCCCGGGCCGCGCAGCAGCCTCTCCCGCCCCGGCCGGTCCGGCTTCGCGGCCGGACCCACCGCATCGCCCGCCGGGCCGCACGCTTCAGCATCCCGGAGGCCAGGCCGCTKCTCGTCAACCGTGGCCCGGGCTGGCGCCGCCGGCGCAAAATCGGGCACAAAGGCCCTCACCGGGTGACAGCGTCGGGCGGATAGTTGGAGGGAGCGGCCACCTGGCCCATTTCCGGCTCGCCGGGCCCGCAGGGACACCAGTTTCAGCGGTCCAGGACTGATGGGGCCGATGGCCGACATATCGACTGGAAAGCCATAACCCATGAGCATTTTTCAAGACAGGGTCGACGCCGGGAGGCAGCTCGGCCGGCGTCTGGCGGAACTGCGTGGCCAGGACATTGTGGTCCTGGGACTACCGCGCGGCGGCGTCCCCGTCGCCTTCGAGGTTGCCGCCGCACTGGACGCCCCCCTGGACGTGATCGTGGTGCGAAAGCTCGGACTGCCGTACCAGYCGGAGCTCGCCATGGGCGCGATCGGTGAAGGCGGAGCCAAGGTCCTGGACGAGCAGGTCCTGGCCCATGCGCKGGTCAGCGCCCACGAACTCCAGGCAGTTGAAGACCGCGAGCGCGCCGTGCTGGAAAACCGGGTGGTCCTGTTCCGGAAGGGCCGGACCCGGCAGGACCTGACCGGACGCATCGCGGTGATCGTCGACKACGGGATCGCCACCGGCTCCACGGCCCGTGTGGCCTGCCGGATCGCCCGCAAACAGGGGGCGGCACGGGTGATCCTTGCCGTTCCGGTTGCCCCGGCGGATACCCTCGCCAGCCTCACCGAGCCGGATGAAGTGGTCTGCCTGGCAACGCCGCGCCAGTTCACGGCGGTCGGCTACCACTACCGGGACTTCTCTCCCACCGACGACGACGAGGTGGTGCGCCTGCTCGATCTTGCGGCTAAGCGCCAGGAATCCGCGCCGCCGCCGTCCCGTGCGCCGTACTTCACCCACGCGGACGGCACCGCCGACGTCGAAGAGGAAGTGGAGATCCCGTCCCGCGGGGTGCGGCTTCAGGCCCAGCTCCACCTTCCGGTGCCGGCCCGGGCCGTSGTGCTGTTCGCCCATGGCAGCGGCAGCAGCCGCCACAGCCCCCGGAACCRTTACGTGGCCGGGGTCCTGCAGCAGGCCGGGCTCGGCACACTGCTGCTGGACCTGCTGACGCCTGCGGAAGAGCGCAACCGCGCCAACGTCTTTGACATCGAACTCCTGGCCCGCAGGCTCTCCTCGGCAACCGACTGGCTTGCCACCCGGGCGGATACGGCGTCCTGCGCCGTGGGTTACTTCGGTGCCAGCACGGGCGCCGGGGCCGCCCTGTGGGCGGCGTCGGAGCCCTCGGCACGGATCGCGGCTGTTGTGTCGCGCGGCGGCCGGCCCGACCTCGCCGGCCCGCGGCTCTCCGCCGTGACCGCGCCGACGCTCCTGATCGTGGGGAGCCTGGACCATGAGGTCCTGGAGCTCAACCGCAAGGCCAAGGCCATGATGCGGTGCCCCAACCAGCTCGCCGTCGTGCAGGGGGCGACGCACTTGTTTGAAGAACCGGGCACGCTGGCCGCGGCGGCCATCCTGGCCCGGGACTGGTTTGTCGACTACCTGCTGCCCCCGGACGGTACCGGACCGCGTGCCGGCGCCGCGGGCGTTTGATGAACACGGGCGCTGGAAATCGCAGCCGCTTGAGGAATCAGGCGCCGCGCGTCTTGCCGTGACCCCGGCCGCGGGCCTTGCCGTAACGCCCGCCGCGCGCGTTGGCCCGGCTTTCGGCCCTGGCGCGGATGCCGAGGAGCATCCGCCGCTCCATGACGAACTGCACGGGCTCCAGCAACGGGCGGAGCACCAGGCCCGCGGCCAGGGGTGAGTAGTCGTACCGGGTGCGGGACACGAGCCGGCTGGCATGGGGGCCCGCAGGCCGCAGCACGAACGTCCACCCCGCCTCCAGCCAGGGCCCGGCGGGAGGCGCACCGGCCGGTGACACCCGCCCGGTCCGCAGATCGATGGTTCCGCCAAGGCCCAGCACTGCCCGGGACTGGAGAAGCCTGACCGGCAGGCCGCCGTCGCGGGAAAGTGGAATGATGTCACCGACCTCCAGATGCTGCAGGTCCGGCAGAATCCTGTCCGCGCTGTGGATGCCAAGGCCCGCGKCGTTCTCGAGCCAGTCGTAGGAGTACATGCCGCCGCGGCCGGCGCCCAACTGGACAAGCCACGGCCAGACGTCTGATACCGGGGCCGCGATGGTGACGGCCCGGGTACTTTGCATGCGCGGCGCGGGCACGATCTCGTCCCCGGGCAGCGGCCCGGCGGCTTCCTGGGTGGTGGCTCCCCAGCGCAGGAGCCTAGGCCGGACGGCCAGGACGTATGCGGCACCCGCCGCCGCAGCAGCAAGCGMCGCGAGCGGTCCGCGGATCCGGGGCGGAATGTGCGGGCCGCTCAGGCGAGGGACCCCAGCCGGCGCTGTGCCAGCACGGGCGGTCCTGCGGGGTGCCGGTGCGGGGCCGGCGCGGTTCATCCCGTGGTCCGGTCCCTCAGGTCGTCCGCGCTCTGGCCGACCACCAGCACCGGGCAGTGGGCATGGGCCACGCAGGCCCCGCTCACCGAGCCCATGACCTGATGGAGGAAACCGCCCTTCCCGCGCCTGCCCACCACGAGCAGCTGGGCGTTCTTGCTTTCGTCGATGAGGGCCTTGGCCGGCGCCCCGAACTTGACCGAGCGCGTAAGTCCTTCCGGACGGGAGTCCCCGAAGGCACGTTCCAGCGCCTGGTCCACGAGGCGTTTGGCGGTCTCTTCCAGCTGCGCGGTGGTGGGCGTGCTCTCCTCCGGCAGGTGGGACGCCAGGAAGAAGTCAGAGGTGCCCAGGCACGTGATGACCTCCAACGGGACGTTCAGACTCGTCGACATGCGCCCGGCGAGGCGGAGCGCCGTCGTCGAAAACTCGGATCCGTCCACGCCCACGACAATGCGCTGATCACCGTTMATGGCCCCCAGCCTGCCCCCTGCTTCCGGGACTGCCTAGGGCCGAAAGTCACGCGGGGCTGGGCAGAGCACCCGGCTCCCCTTAGGGTGGAACGGTGACTGCCGGCGCCGGACCTGGGGCCGGAGCCCGTGCCGGACCATGACGGTCTGCAGATCCTGCCACCCGAGGAGTTCCTGATGAGAGTTGCTGTTACCGGAGGAAGCGGAAAGCTGGGACGGAGCGTCGTCCGACGGCTGAGCGAGGACGGCCACGATGTGACCAACCTGGACCGGACGGGCGCGCGCAGCCCCGGGTTCACGGAGGTGGACCTGCGCAACTACGGCCAGGTGGTGGACGTGTTCCTGGGCCTGGAGGACCGCCACACCGGCTTTGACGCCGTGGTGCACCTGGCCGCGATTCCCGCCCCGGGGCATGCCCCCGATGCCGCCACGTTCGAGAACAACATGCAGTCCACCTACAACGTGTTCCAGGCCGCCCGCCGTGCCGGGATCAAGAAAATTGTCTACGCCTCCAGCGAGACGGTACTGGGGCTGCCCTTCGACGTCGACCCTCCCTACATTCCGGTGGACGAGGAATACCCGGCCCGGCCGGAAAGCACCTACTCCCTGGTCAAACACCTCGAGGAGCAGATGGCCATCCAGCTGACCCGCTGGGACCCGGAACTGAGCATCACGGGCCTGCGGTTCTCCAATGTGATGGACCCGGAGGACTACGAGGAGTTCCCCTCCTTTGACCACGACGCGACCCTGCGCAAATGGAACCTCTGGGGCTACATCGACGGCCGCGACGGCGCCCAGGCCGTGGCCCGCGCCCTGGCGCACGGCAAGCCCGGCTTCGAGGCCTTCATCATCGCCAACGCCGACACCGTGATGAGCCGTTCCAGCGCCAGCCTGGCCGCCGAGGTCTTCCCCGACGTCAAAGTGGTCAAGGAGCTTGGCGAGCACGAAACCATGCTCTCGATCGACAAAGCCAAACGCCTCCTCGGCTACGCGCCCGAGCACACGTGGCGGACCTACCACTCGAACCGGACCACCCCGACCGAAGACTGAAGCACCCGCGACTGACGAAGCCGGGACCAATCCACCGACCACTGAGGAGTTCCATGCACTACCGCACCCTGGGCAACAGCGGCGCCGTCGTCTCGACCTATGCGCTGGGCACCATGACCTTTGGCGCCGAAGCCACCGAGGAGCAGTCCCGCGCCATCCTGGATGACTACTTCGCGGCCGGCGGMAATTTCATCGATACCGCGGACGTTTATAGCTCGGGGGTGTCGGAGGAAATCATCGGCCGCTGGCTGGCCGACCGGGCAGACGTCCGGGACAGGGCCGTCGTGGCCACGAAAGGCCGCTTCCCGATGGGCCAGGCCCCCAACGACGTCGGGACCTCCCGCCGCCACCTGGTCCGGGCGCTGGATGACTCGCTGCGTCGGCTCGGCGTGGAGCAGATCGACCTCTATCAGCTGCATGCGTGGGACCCGATCACTCCGCTGGAGGAGACCCTCCGGTTCCTGCACGACGCCGTCACCAGCGGCAAGATCGCGTACTACGGCTTCTCCAACTTCCTGGGCTGGCAGCTGACCAAGGCCGTCCACGTAGCGAAGGCCCAGGGCTGGAGTGCCCCCGTGACGCTGCAGCCGCAGTACAGCCTGCTGGTCCGCGAGATCGAATCGGAGATCGTTCCGGCCTCGCTCGACGCCGGGATCGGGCTGCTGCCGTGGTCGCCTTTGGGCGGCGGCTGGCTGTCCGGCAAATACAAGCGCGACCAGCCGCCCGCCGGGGCCACCCGCCTCGGCGAAAATCCGAATCGGGGGATGGAGGCGTGGGAGGCCCGCAACGCCGACCCGCGCACCTGGGACGTGATTGCAGAAGTCGAGGAAACCGCCGGCCGGCACGGCGTGAGCCCGTCCCAGGTGGCCCTGGCCTGGCTGGCGGACCGGCCGGCTGTCACCTCGGTGATCCTGGGCGCCCGGACCGTCGAGCAGCTCGCGGACAACCTGGCAGCGGCGGACCTCCGGCTCACCGCGGCGGAAACAGAGCGGCTGACCGAGGTCAGCGGGCCGCGCGTCGGCGTCTATCCGTACGGGCCGATGGCCCAGGAGCAGCGCAGCCGGAAGCTCGAGGGCGGCCGCTAAAGAACAAACGCGGGGTCATTTCCCGCCCGCCAGCAGTGGACGGGCGGGAAATGACCCCGCGTTGTGGTGTTCCGGTGAAATCCGGCTCAGTGAACGAGCTCGCGGGTCATGCCGAAGGGCACCTGGTCGGACAGGGCCGCCGTGTAGTGGCCCGGCCTGTGCCGCGTCAGCAGGATGCCGTGGGTTCCGGCGGTCATCGCGAGCCGCTGAAGGCCGAGGACGGCGTCGTTGAGTCGGTCGTCGAGGACTTTGCGGCTGTCGACCTGGATCTCAATGGTCGGGGTAACTTGGGTCATAGCACAGTCTTTCTTGGAGTTCTTTTCTTGGCCCCAATAGTTGAATGGACAATAACGTCATATTTATCCGGGCGTCAAGTCGCCGGACGGCGACTTCCGGTCCTTAAAATGGGGTCCGGGGGAGCGCCGCGGCCTGGACCTGCGGATCCTTTTCCACCCGGGACCTTCGGCACTGGACAGATTCCGCGCGAGGCGAACGGGCTAAATGGCTGCCGGAGCGCCTGCCCGGACCCCCGAAGAGACGGCCGTTAAGAGCCCCGCCCGGATATTCTGCGTATCGAATGCCGGACAACGGGGATAATCTTCTGCAGAGAATGTCCACAAACGGCGCAAAGGCGGCACGGCACCATGGCAGAAGCACAATCGGATAAGTCGCAGGGCCGGTGGCGGACCTTCMACGAGAAGTTCGTCGTCGAGGAACGGTTCATGAGCGTGTCGGCGCGCCGGAATCTCTACCGCACCGCCGTCGGGCTCATGATCGTCGGCGTCGTCCTGTTCGTCGTGATCCTGACAGGTGTCCTGCAGCATGGCGGCATCTCGGCGGCCGACGAGCCCGTGCGGTCCTGGCTCGTGACCCTGCGCGGCGAACCCGCAACCACCATCATGATCATCCTGGCGATCGTGTTCGGCCCCATCGGCCTGCCGATCATCGTCCTGATCGTCACCGTGGCCTGGGGATTGGCCGCCAAGCATGCATGGCGGCCCATGCTCCTGGCCGGCGCCATGCTGACCGGCGTGATCCTGGCGCAGGTCATTGGCCGKATCGTGGAGCGCCACCGCCCTCCGGTGGACCTGATGCTCTTCGGCGCCGACACCACCTTTTCCTTTCC
Organism: Arthrobacter sp. 10T413_2; assembly: GCF_056394205.1. Classification (NCBI taxonomy): domain Bacteria; kingdom Bacillati; phylum Actinomycetota; class Actinomycetes; order Micrococcales; family Micrococcaceae; genus Arthrobacter; species Arthrobacter sp. 10T413_2. The sequence goes on from NZ_JBFTHK010000011.1 coordinate 29,336, forward strand.
GTCCGGCCATGTCCTGGGCGCGTGCGATTTTCTGCTGGTGACCACGTACCTGGTCTTTTCGCGCCGGAAGAACCCGCGGTCGGCCATCATCGCCTTCATCGTGGCGGGGATCGGGATCTTCTTCGCGGCAGTCAGCCGCCTCTACCTCGGCTACCACTGGATGACCGATGCCCTGGGCGCCTTCTCGATCTCGCTCGTGGTGCTGGGCGGGGTCATTGCGCTGGATACCTGGCGGACGGCCCGGATTCCGGGGGAGCGGATCACCGGAACGCTGTCCACCGCCKACGCCGGCACCGACTAAGCCCGGGCACGGACTAAGCCCCGTTAGCGGCTGCGCGCCCGTTTGAGTTCGGCGCGCAGCCGCGCATTGGCGGCCTCGAGTTCCATCACCTTGGCCACCCCGGCCAGGTTCAGGCCCTCTTCCAGGAGTTCGCCGATCCGCCGCAGCACCGCGAGATCAGCATCGCTGTACTGCCGTGTGCCGCCCGCGGTGCGGTCCGGGGTGAGCAGTCCCCGCCGCTCGTAGAGCCGGATGTTCTGCTGTCCCGTGCCCACCAGATGTGCCACCACGGAGATGGCGTAAAGACCTGCCTCCGACCCGCTCTCCGCCATGGTCTTCCTCCCGTTCCTGCGATTCCCCCCTTGCAGCAGTGTGTCACCGGTGCTATAAAAAATCTATATCCGTCACTACAGAAAAACAGTGACGKGTGATGGAGAAAATGGAGCCAACTCGCGCTGAAGGAGTGGGAAATGATGTTAATTCGGACGGACCCGTTCCGTGACTTTGACCGGTTCGCCCAGCAGGTCTTCGGAACGACGGCGCGCCCCGCCGCCATGCCCATGGACGCGTGGCAGGAGGACGGCGAATTCGTCGTCGCCTTTGACCTCCCGGGCGTCAACGTCGACTCGATCGGGCTCGATATTGAACGCAACGTCCTGACGGTCCGGGCGGAACGGCGGGACCCCGTGCAGCCCAATGTGGAACTGACGGTCTCCGAACGCCCCCGCGGTGTTTTCAGCCGCCAACTGATCCTGGGCGAGACCCTGGACACCGAGAACGTCAAGGCCCATTACGCCGACGGTGTCCTGACCCTCCGCGTTCCCGTGAAGGAACAAGCCAAGCCGCGGAAGATTGAAATTACCCATTCGCAGGACAACCTGCAGGAGATCGGCAAATAGTCCCGGGAGCCTGCGCCGAGCCTCAGGCCCGGCGCAGGCTCCGGCTTCACACGGCGGAGCCCAAGAATGCCCTCGAACAACCCCGACCACCGCGGCTACTATGCACTCCTGCACGTGTCTCCGGACGCGAGCCGGCAGGAGATCGGCCGCGCCTTTCGGGCGCTGATGCGCCGGCACCATCCCGACGCCGGAAGCTCCGGGGCCGGTCGCGGTACCGGCGATTCCGGCGCCGGCGAGGTGAGCGCGATCCTGGACGCCTTCGCCGTGCTGCGGGACCCGAGGACCCGGGCGGACTACGACGCCGGCGGCCGCCGGGCGGCCGGCACGGCCGGCACGGCCGGCACGTCGACGAGCGGGGCCGGACACGGCGGCCGTGACATCCCGGTGCGCATTATCCGGCGCCGGGAACCGCTTCTGCGGGTGTTCCCCGTCCGCTGGGAACCAGAGCACCGCCGGGAGCAGCCCCCATACAGAGGTCACTGACCAGGGGTTACTGGCCTGGCCGCCGACCCCAATCATCAGCCACTCCCACGTAGGAGGAGAACGTCCATGAGCGCATGGCGCCGTTACGATTCACACCTGATGCCGGTGTTCCACKAACGCTTCGAGAAGCGCTGGGGCCAAGGCACGGCACCGTTMCTGGATCCGGAGGCGCACGAGGCCCCGCTGCCCCGGGCCCAATGGATCAACGTCGATACCGGCRCGGCGCTGGCGGTGGTTCCGGTCTGGACCGCCGAGGACAACCAGCACCGTTCCTTTGGCGTGTTCTACCTGCCGCCCGCGGGTGATATCTGGGTGCTGCGGCCCGGCTYCACCGAGTACCTGGAGCCTTCGGCGGACGAGGCTGAGCAGCTTGTCGGCCTGCGGAACGACGCTTTCCGTAAGGCGGTGGCTCACGCCAAGGACTTCCTCTTCGGGCCGGAGACGTCGGTTTTCTGAGCCGCCGGGGGGCCGGGCTCAGTTGTTGGCGGCCGCATAGACGTTGAGGCTGCAGGAGAACACGATCCACGAGACGTAGGGCAGCATGAGCAGGCCTGCCGCCCGGCTGGCGAGGCCGAACAGGACAGTGGTTGCCGAAGCGGCCACGGCGTGCGCCACGATGACCAGGAGGGCAAGCCAGAGGGCTGCCGTGCCGATCATCGGATACATGCCGAAGAACAGCGGCGCCCAGGCCAGGTTCAGGAGCAGGAGGATGCCGTAGACCGTCATGGCGCCGTTGTGCTGCCCGGCGTCCGGCGCGGATTTCACCCCGGCGCCCGGCCCGGAGCGCTGCCGCCATACCAGCCATGCAGCCACGGGCATAGCCGTGTAAAGCATCATCCAGACCGATCCGAAGGCCCAGCCCGGCGGAGTCCACGGAGCCTTGTCCGCCGCCGCGTACCAGCCACCGGCGTTGCTGATGATGACCCGCGAGGCCAGGTAGGCCACCGCGTGKGAAACCGCGAGGAAACCGACGAGGACCGCACCCTGCCGGCGCGGCCCGGGCCGTGCCGGCGGCCGGCGGTCGGCGGCGTGTTCAATTTTCACGTGCACGGATCAACACTGGCCAATGCCCCGGCGTCCGTCAAACCGGCGAGGTCGTGGCGCCCGCTMCTGGGGGAGGCCTAAGATCAGTCAACCACCACAGAAACTACACAGGGGTACTGTCGATGAACGCTTCCGCCAAGGAGTTGGCCGCCCTTCTTCCGCCCGGCTTTACCTTGGGCGTGGCGACGTCCGCCTTCCAGATCGAGGGCGCGCTCGATGAGGACGGCCGCGGCCCCTCCGGGTGGGACGTCTTCGCCGCGAAGCCCGGAGCGATCGTGGAGGACCAGAGCCCCGCGGTCTCCTGCGACCACTACCACCGGATGCCCGAGGACGTGGCCCTCATGAGAGACCTCGGGATCGATTCCTACCGGTTCTCGCTGTCCTGGCCCCGGATCCAGCCCGGCGGCAGCGGACCCGTGAACCCCGCCGGGCTGGGCTTCTATGACCGGCTGATCGACCTGTTGCTTGAAAACGGTATTTCCCCCATGGCCACTGTCTACCATTGGGACACCCCGTTGCCGCTGGAGGAGGCCGGCGGCTGGATGAACCGGGACACGGCGTACCGGCTGGGCGAGTTCGCCGCMATCGCCGCGGCCGCCTTCGGGGACCGCGTAGACCGCTGGGTGACGGTCAACGAGCCTGCCACCGTCACCACAAACGGCTACGCCCTGGGCATGCACGCGCCCGGCGAAGAGCTCATGCTCAAGGCACTGCCCAGCGTGCACCACCAGCTGCTGGGCCACGGCCTGGCGCTCCAGGCGCTGCGTGCGGCCAAGGTGCGCGGTGAAATCGGCGTGACCAACGTCTACTCGCCGATGGTCCCCGCCACCGCCAACCCGCTGGACAAGCTCAGCGCCGGACTCATGGACGTGGCACAGAACCGGCTCTACGCGGATCCCGTGCTGCTCGGCAAGTACCCCGACGTCATCAGGGCAGCCACGTTCTTCTCCTCCTCGTTCAGCCCCTCCAGCGAGGACATGGACCTGATCTCCCAGCCTTTGGATTTCTACGGCCTGAACTACTACATGCCCACCCGTGTCGGCTCGGGCCCGGGCGAGGGGGCCGTGCCGCCGGGCATGGCGGAGGCCATGGGGGATGACCTCAGCGGGACGCCCGGGGCGCCCTTCCACATTGCGTCGTTCCCGGACACGGAGCACACGGCCTACGGCTGGCCGGTCAAGCCTGAATACATGGCCGTCGCACTGGCCGAGATGGCCGAGCGCTACCCGGACCTTCCGCCGGTCTACATCACCGAGGGCGGGGCGAGCTTCGAGGACGTCGTGGTCCGGGACACCGCGGCGGACCGGCGGATCATTCCGGATGAGCGCCGCTTACGGTACCTGGCGGACCACCTCGGTACGGCTCTGGAAGCCACACGTCCCGGTGGCGCCGCAGAGTCCGTGGACCTTCGCGGCTATTACGTGTGGTCCCTCATGGACAACTTCGAGTGGTCCGCCGGGTACAAGCAGCCATTCGGCCTGGTCCACGTCGATTTCGACACCCAGGTCCGCACGCCGAAGGCCTCGTACTACTGGCTGCAGGAGGTGATCGCGGCCCGGAACGCGGCGTCCGCCGCGCACGGGCCCGGGGCCGCCGCCGCCGTCGGACAGCAGGAGCCAGCCGCCGACGTCGAACCGCCCCGCCCGGCKGGCTGAGGCCCTTACCCGGATCAACGTCAGCGCAGACCTACCTCAGAGCAGGTCCAGGTCCTGCAGGCCTTTGGCGAGTCCGGCGCCATCGGGAGAGTAGATCCAGGGAACGGAGGATCCCGAGTGGTCACCGGAATCGGAGTGGCCGCCGGCAAAGACGGCCTCGCTGGCCGAAAGCTGCCGGATCCCGATCGCGGCCACCCGGTCCGGGTGCTCCTGGGCGAAGCCGGAGTAGATTTCTTCATCGTGCTGGCCGTTGTCGCCGAACAGCAGCCAGCGCATGTTCGGAAACTCCTGGGCCAGGAGTTCAAGGTTCCGCCGCTTGTGTTCCTGGCCGCTGCGGAACCAGCGGTCGTGGGTCAGGCCCCAGTCCGTGAGCAGCAGGGCGCCCGAGGGATAGAGGTTCCGGGCGATGAAGCGGGCCAGGGTGGGCGCCGCGTTCCACGGCCCGGTGGACAGGTACAGCACCGGGGCCTCGGGGTGCTCAACCTTGAGCCGGTCCATCAGAACAGCCATGCCGGGCGTCGCCATCCGGGCACGCTCGTTCAGGACGAAGGTATTCCACAGGGCCAGGAAAGGCCGCGGGAGCGCCGTGACCATGATCGTGTCGTCAATGTCCGAGACAATGCCCAGCCTGGTGTCCGCTGAGATCACGAAAATCCTGGCCTCGACCGGTTCCGTTCCCTCGGCCCGCAGAGTGGCCGTATGCCAGCCCGGGGTCAACGCCACGGGAACCACGGTGTCGACCAGGCCGCCGCGGTCCGCATGGACGCGGGTGGTGACGCCGCCGAGCCGGATCTCCACCTCGGTGAACTGGACGGGGACGCTTGTGAAGGCGCGCCAGCCGCGGAAGTTCTGGTTGCCGTTCTGGACAAGTCGTTCTGCCTTGCTGCCGGGCACGGGCTTGCTGGTTAGGACCACCCGGCCAAGGACCCGGACCCACTCGGTGGAGCCGTAGCCCTGATAGGCGACGGTCTGCGGGATGAACTTCCAGCGTCGGGCCGTCTTGAGGCGCAGCCCATTGACGGTGTCCGACACCCAGTGGGCGAGCCGAAAGGCCCTGGTGCCGGACACGGGCCGCTGATGCGCTGGTTGTGACGCCAATTCCATGCCCCCACTCTCCCACAGCGCCGGACTCCCGCCGTGCGTGTGACTAGCCCGAGGCGGTAGTACCGCGACGGCGGTCCCGGAGCCGGACGCGCCGCGACGCACGGCCTACCAGGGAAGCGACTGGCCCAACAGCCGGCGCAGCGCGGCGGCGTTGCGCACGGCGTTGCCGCCGCCGTCGTTGTTGAAATAGGCGAAGACGTCCTTGCCGTCCGCCCGCCATTCGCCAATTCGCGCAGCCCACCACTGCAGGTCCTCGTCCGGGTATGAACCGGCGTAGAGGGCGTCGCGGTCCGGGCCGTGCAGCCGGATGTAGACGAACGGGGCCGTCGCGCGCAGGACGCACGGCAGCCCGGCACCGCTCATGATGCAGTACGCCGCGCCGTGCCGCTCCAGCAGGGCGTACACGCCGGCGTCGTCCCAGCTCGGGTGGCGGAACTCCACACTGACGCGGATCCACTCGGGCAGCGCAGCGAGAAAATAGTCCAGCCGGGCGTCATCCCGCCCGAAGCCCGGCGGCAGCTGGACGAGCAGGACGGCCCGCTTGTCGCCGAGTTCGTGCCAGCACCGGGTGATGCGCTCCACCCACGCCTCCGGGGCGTAGAGCTTCTTGCCGTGGGTCAGGCCGCGCGGGGCTTTGACGGACATGGCAAAGCCATCGGGCAGGCGGCGCCGCCAGCCGGCGAACGCGTCCTCCCTGGGCCAGCGGTAGAAGCTGGCGTTCAGTTMCACGGTGTCGAAGCGGGCCGCGTAGTGCGCCAGCCTGTCCCGGGCCGGCAGTCCCGGCGGGTAAAGGACCCCCTCCCAATGGTCATAGCTCCAGCCTGACGTCCCGATCCGCACAGTGCCCGTGCGGTCAGTATTCATGTGCTCTGCCATGCCGGTCCGTGCCCCTCCGCTTCCGTGCCCCGGCCCGCCTAGACCTCGCCGGCCCAGTCGCCGGCATGCGCGGCGAACGCCGCCTCCCAGCGTTGCCGCTCGGCGTCGGGCAGCGGCCCGCGCACGACGGYGGCTGCMGCCGCGTCCAGATTGGCCGGCTGCGAGGTTCCGACGATCGCCGTGGAGACGGCGGGGCTGAACGCCGAGAACCGCAGTGCCGTGCCCTGCCAGTCATCGGCCTCCGGCTCCAGGCCCATCTCACGAAGCCGGTCCCAGTACGTCTCGCCGTACACCCCGGTGGGGCGGTCCGCGTGCCGCCACGGCGCGTTGGCCAGGGGGCGCTTGGCAACCACGCCCAGTCCGCTCCGCGCCCCACCGGGCAGCACCTCCCGGAGGGAACGCTGGTCTGCCAGGTTCACGGACGACTGCACGGCGCCGAAGACGTCGGCCGAGGCGGCCCAGGCGAGGGCCTCATTCTCGCCGCTGTACCCCGGCACCCGGACCTTGCCCGCGTCCACGCAGGCAAGCAGCGCCTGCACGGCATCGCCCCGCTCCAGCGCCCCGAGCGGGCAGGAATGCAGGAAGACGACGTCGATCGTGTCAGTGCCGAGCGTGGCCAGCGCCTCGTCGACGCCGCGGGTCACCGCGGTGGCGCTCCAATCCGTGACGCCCTCGACGCCGTAGCCCACCTTTGTGGACAGGACGACGTCGTTGCGGTGCGCCGGGAGCCAGGAGCCGATGCGTTCCTCGGACAACCCGTAGCCCCGGGCTGTGTCGATGAAGTTGATGCCCAGCTCCAGTGCCCGGTCCAGGAGCGCATGGGCCTGGTGTTCTGTCACGTCCTCGTGGCCGATGTGGCCGGCGCCGAAGCCCAGGGCGGAGACCTGCAGTGGCGATGATCCGAAGTTCCGTTTCAGCATGGATGGATCCTAGTCCCGCAGTCCCGGCCTTCGGCAAACCGGGGAGGCCCTGCGCCGCGCCCGCGCAGCACCGGTGAGCACCGGCGTCGTGCGCCGTCAGCAGCGCACGCAGCGCCGCCGTCGTGAGCCGCCGTCGTGCGCTGCCAGCGGACGCCGTCGTCGGGCTCCCTCGTCGCGCCGCCTCCTCGAACCCGGAGAGCCGGTGTGGCACCCTAAGTGTCATGGCACGCATCGAGGATTACGCAATGGTCGRCGATCTGCACACCGCCGCCCTGATCAGTACAGAAGGTTCCATCGACTGGCTCTGCCTGCCGCGTTTCGACTCGCCCGCCTGTTTCAACGCGCTGCTCGACTCGCCCGCGGCCGGACGGTGGCTGTTGGCGCCGGCAGGCGGTGGCGAATGCACCCGGCGCCGCTACCGCGAAGACACCCTGATCCTGGAGACCGAATGGGAGACGCCTGAGGGTGCGGTMAGGATCATTGACTTCATGCCGCCACGTGACGAAGTGGCGGACATCGTGCGGATCGTGGTGGGCGTCCGCGGCACCGTGCGGATGCGGGGCGAGCTGGCGCTGAGGTTTGACTACGGCCACATTGTGCCGTGGGTCCGCCACGACGAGCACGGCATCCACGCCGTTGCCGGGCCTGACGCCGTCTACCTCGTGACCGAGGCGCCTCTGCGCGGCGAGCGGATGCACACGGTCAGCGACTTCACCGTCACGGCCGGGGAGCGCGTTCCCTTCGTGCTGACCTGGAGCCCCAGCCACCTCGCCCGGCCGCGCACCGTGGACCCGGAAGCGGTCCTGGTGTCCACGGAGGAGTTCTGGCACAGCTGGTCTGCCAAGTGCACGATCACCGGGCCGTACCGCGACGCGGTCCAGCGCTCGCTGATCACGCTCAAGGCCTTGACCTTTGCCCCCACCGGCGGCATTGTCGCCKCCGTCACGACGTCCCTGCCGGAGGAGATCGGCGGCACCCGGAACTGGGATTACCGCTTCTGCTGGCTCCGCGACGCCACCCTGACGCTGCAGGCGCTGCTGGCCGCAGGCTACACGCAGGAGGCCGGTGMATGGCGTGACTGGCTGCTCCGCGCCGTCGCCGGGGATCCCGCCGATCTGCAGATCATGTACGGACTCCACGGGGAGCGCCGCTTGCCGGAGACCGAACTTCCCTGGCTGAAGGGGTACGAAAATTCCGCTCCCGTGCGCACCGGGAACGGCGCGGYAGGGCAGCTGCAGCTGGACGTTTGGGGCGAGGTGCTCGATTGCCTGTCCCTGACACGGAACTCCCTGCTGAAGCACACGGACGACGCCTGGGACGTCCAGGTGGCCCTCATGGAACACCTCGAGACGGCATGGCGCCAACCGGACAACGGGTTGTGGGAAATGCGTGGTCCGCAGCGCCACTTCACGCACTCCAAGGTCATGGCATGGGTGGCGGCGGACCGCATGGTCAAGGGTGTCCGGGACTTCGGCCTGACCGGCCCGGCGGACCGCTGGGAGGAGCTGCGTGACACCATCCATGCCGAGGTCATGGCCAACGGGTTCGACGCCGAACGCAACACGTTCGTGCAGTCCTACGGGCGGCCGGAACTGGACGCGAGCCTGCTGCTGCTGCCTCGGGTCGGCTTCCTTCCGCCGGATGATCCGCGCATCATCGGAACCATCGACGCCGTCCAGCGCGAGCTGACGCACGACGGCTTCCTGCGCCGCTACCTGCCAACGGAGAGCGACGACGGGCTTCCCGGCGAGGAAGGGGTGTTCCTGGCGTGCTCCTTCTGGCTGGTGGAGGCCCTGATCGGGGCGGGCCGGCGCCATGAGGCCCGGGAACTGTTCGAACGCCTGCTGGCGCTGCGCAACGACGTCGGACTCCTCAGCGAGGAATGGGGCGTCGAGGCCGGCCGGCAGCTGGGGAACACGCCGCAGGCGTTCAGCCACTTCGCCCTCATCATGAGTGCACTGGAGCTCCATGATGACGGTGTCCGCCGCAGCGACACCCCGCTGGACGCGGGCGGCGCCGCGCGCCACCCCGGACCAGCCGAACACCGCGGGCTGGCGGGACACCCGGCTCACGGCGGGACCCCGCGCCCTTGATCCGCCGCTGAGACGCGCTTAATCCACGTCCGTCAACCGCGCCCCTGAACTGTGCCCGACGTGAATTGTGCCCGACGGCGGGCGCCTGAGCTGCCCGACGGCGGGCGCGTGAGCCGTGCGCCATGGCGTCCCGGCGGCGTTCCGGCGCCCGTCCGGGCGTGCAGCCGGCGGAGCCTTCGGGGCTTTCGCCCGGCCGTCAAGTAAGTATACTTACTAATATCCCGGCACGGGATATGGCGGGGGATACATGGAACGAGGAGTGTGCAATGGCGGGATATTTCGAGCTCGTGGACGCGCCCGAGGGCGGCTACCGCATTCGGATGTTGGACGGTGCGGGMGACCTGATGGCGGTCTCGATCACCTTTCCCAGCAAGAGGGCGGCGGTGGCCGGCGTCGCCCAGGCGCGGGAGATCGCCGGAACCGGCCTGATCAGGGACCGCAGTTCCGATGCCCCGGCCGCCCGGCACGGCTCGACGCCGCGGGTGATACGGCGGGCCCTCGGCACCGCGGGGCGCTCAGCGCCCGCGACCGGCGGATCGCTGGMGGCCGGGAAGAGGGCGCGTGCCCGCCACTGATCGGCGCTGAACGGATGGGGCGCTGAACGGATGGGGCGATGAACCCATTGCCGCGTAGTCCGGCTACCCGTCCCGTGGCCCGGGGAACTTCTTCCAGGCCTTAGCGAAGTCMGCCTCGGCTTGGGCGGCCAACTGGCCCTCGCGGGCGTGCAGCCGCCCGAAGGTGAACCCGGGTTCGCCGCTGCCCGCTGCACGCCGTCCGAGTTCACTCAGCAGGGTCTGTGCCACCACGCTGTCCTGGTGCAGGCCCAGCGCGGTTTGAATGTGCCGCGCCGCCAGGGCCGTCCGGGAAAGCCTTTTCGCGTCCCCTTTCCCGGCCACGGTAGCGGCGAACTCGGCGGCATAGCGCAGACGTTTGGCCGATTTGCGGACCTCGTGCAGACCTTCATCCCGGGACTCGGCTTCAGCGTCGGAAGGGGTACCCGGTCCGCCGGCACGCGGAGCCAGCCCGTCCACCGAGCGCCTGAGCCGTGCCTCATCCTTGGCCACGAGCTTCCGCACAATCTTATGCGGAGGCCGGGAGGCCTTGGCGGTCAGCGGGGCGGCGGTGACAAACTCCGCCAGCCGGCGGAGCAGGAGGGCGTAGCGTTCGCCGTCGAGGGCMACAATCACATTCTTCATGCCCGCGGCGGCGGAGGCATCCAAGGTTTCGTCGATCCGTTCGGCCGCCGGACCGATAACCAGCCCCGGGGGCTCTTCGGCGAGCAGTTCCCTGAGCCGGTCCTGGACCACCGTCGGGTCCCGGGCGGCGCCGAGCACCCCGGAGATCCACTKGAGCTCGGTGCGGACGTCATCAGCGGCGCCGGCGGCAAAGAGGGTTCGTCCCGTGGCCAGCAGCGAACGGAGCCGCCGGGCCGCGACGCGCATCTGGTGGATGGCTTCCGCCTGCCCGGACCTGGCGCCGGGGCCGTGTCGGCGCAACTCGCCCAGTTGTTGTCCCAGATAGGCCTGCAGAACATCCCCCGTGGTGGTCGCCATGCTTTACTGTACTGACTTCCCCGGTGCCCGGACAGAGCCCTTCGTACCGGTTACAGTAGGGCCATGGATCCGCGGGGGAATCGGGACGCCGGCCCTGCCGGAACGCGTCTGCTGGGCCGGCTGGCGGTGCCGCTCGTTGCCCTGGCGATGCTGCTCGCAGGTCTGGTCCTGCTTGCCCAGCCGGTGCCGCAGGAAGACTTTGGCTGGTTCGCCTACGCTCCGCTGGCCGCCCGGCCCGTCGTGCCGCAGGGGCTGGTCTTCATGGGCGCCGAGACCTGGACCGGCGTTGCCCTGATCGGCGCYGGCCTGCTGGTCCTGGCGTTCTGGTCCGGCTACCGCGCTGGCCGGCAGATCCGGGACGGGCGGATCGGGGACGGGCAGATCCGGGACCGCGACGACGACTCCCGCTAGGGCCGCGTCCGCCCGACCTCAGGAGTGGGCCGTTCGCGGCAGTCCGGGCACGCAACACTGCCGTGACCGGCCCACTCGGCGGTAGGCTGGCCGGGCAACGGCGCACGCGCGCACCAGTCGAGGAGGACCCCCATGAGCCAGCACCACAMCCCCGGACGGGTTGCCGTCGTCACCGGAGCCGGATCCGGCATCGGCCGGGCGGTGGCCCGGCTCATGCTGGCCGAGGGCTACCGGGTGGTMCTGGCGGCCCGGCGGGAAGAGCCGCTGCTGGAGACCGCGGCCGGCCACCGCCAGGCGCTCGCGGTACCGTGCGATGTCACCGTCCCCGCCGACGTCGAACGGCTCTTCGCCGCGGCACTGGAGCAGTGGGAGCGGGTGGACGTGCTGTTCAACAACGCCGGCGTGTTCGGCCCCGCCGCCTCGGTGGACGAGATCACGGTGGCGGACTGGAACGCGACCGTAGCGGTAAACCTCACGGGATCCCTCCTCTGCGCCGCCGCCGCCGTCCGTGCCATGAAGGCCCAGTCGCCCCAGGGCGGCCGGATCATCAATAACGGCTCCATCGCGGCCCATTCGCCCCGGCCCAAGACCGTGGCCTACACGGTGACCAAGCACGCGATTACCGGGCTCACCAAGAGCATTGAGCTCGACGGGCGCGGGTTCGGCATCACCTGCGGACAAATCGATATCGGCAATGCGGCCACGGATCTCATGGACGAGATCGGCGTGGGCTCCGGGGCCGTGCAAGCCGACGGCAGCCGCAGGGCCGAGCCGACATTTCCGGTGCAGGACGCCGCCCGGKCCGTGCTGCTCATGGCCGGGATGCCGGCGTCGGCCAATGTGGGATCCCTCGTGGTCACAGCCGCAGGCATGCCGTTCATCGGCCGGGGCTGAGGGGCCGGACGCGCAGCGGGCTCGTGTCGAGCCGCCGATTCCTGTTGCTTCGCAGGGGGATCCTGTGACAGCCTCGAAATGATCCCGTCCCCGGGGCGACGACGGGCGACAGAGAAGGAGCCCGGCATGGGACTCATMCATATCGACCTTTTCACCACACTCGACGGCGTCGCGCAGGCGCCCGGCGGCCCGGACGAGGACGCCGGCGGCGGTTTCGCGTTTGGCGGCTGGCAGGCGCCTCTCTTGGACGAGGTCGTCGGCGAGCAGGTCGAATCCGGGATGGCGGGGATGGACGCGCTGCTGCTGGGGCGCAGGACCTACGACATTTTCGCCGCGTACTGGCCGCACGCGGACGGGAGCATCGCGCGGCTGTTCAACCGTCTCCCGAAGTACGTGGCCTCGCGCCAGACGCCGACCCTCGAGTGGCCCGACTCCGCCCTGCTCGGTCCTGATGTCGTCGCCGCCGTGTGMGAACTTCGCGACCGGCACGCCAACATCCACGTMATCGGCAGTCTTGACTTCGTGCAGACCCTGTTCGCCGAGCGGCTCTTCGATCGGCTCACGCTCTGGGTGTATCCGATCCTCCTCGGCGCTGGAAAGAAGGTCTTCGCCGACGGGGTCGTTCCGACGAACCTCACACTCATCGAGCCGGTCGTCGCCTCACCGAAGGGTGCGGTGCTGCAGCGCTACGCGCTCGCCGATGGCACGCCTGGCGTCGGCGATATGGCGGCACGCAACCAGCACGGCTAGGGAGTGTTTTCCACGCCCTAGAGGGGCAGGAGTGCGGAGAGGTCCGCGCGGAGTCCCGAGGCGGCAACCTTGCCGGCCGCGACGGCATCCGCCCAGCTCAGCTGCCCGCTGACCATCGCCAGCCAGGTGGCGGCGTCGCACTCGATGACGTTCGGGGGAGTGCCGCGCGTGTGCCGCGGCCCCTCGACGCATTGCGTGACGCCGAACGGCGGGACGCGCACTTCCACGGAGTTGCCAGGGGCCCGGGCGGTGACCTCCTCCAGTGAGTAGCGCACCGCCGTCGCGATCGTGCTGCGCGGGACGCTGCCGGCGGCCCCGCTTCCMGGCGCTGTGGCTCCCGGCACTGTTGCTCCCGGCACGGCCGGGGTGGCGTCCTGCCATGCGGCGAGCGCCGCGCGGCCCTCGTCCACGGCGATGCGTCGGCGCGATACGGCCACGTTCCTGCCTCCAGCCTGGCGATGTCACGGCCGCCGCTCGGCGGCCTCCCACCAGCCTATGCCACCGACAGGGACGGCCCGGAAGGGTCCGTGACCGGCCGTGACCGGCCGTCGGGCAGCGTCAGACGGAGCGGACGTCCCAGTCCAGCAGTGTCAGTCCAGCAGTGCCGCGACGGCCCGGCCGAGCCGGATCTTGCCGACGGGGCGTCCGCCGCCCAGGACGGGGTCCACCACTTTGTCCAGAACGCTGGACACTTCGGGGATTTCGACGGCGCCCGAGGCGGCCAGCAGGGTCAGCCCGACGAGGGTCGTGGCCCGGATGTTGCCGTCGAGCATCTTGATGGCGACGGAGACGCCCTGCCGGGTGGCCATGACCAGCACCCCTTCGGCACCGATCTTGGCCAGGATGCCGAGTTCGTCCATGACGATCGTGTTGGTCTGTCCACGGCCCTGGACGGCCCAGGGGTAGTCCAGCATGGAGGTGGCGATCGTGGCGGCGCGCGCGTTGGAGTTCTTGTCGCCCGGAGCCTTGGCCAGCTTCGAGTAGGCCCGGGCCAGACCGGTCAGGGAGACGGCGGCAACCGGTGCGCCGCAGCCGTCGATCCCGAGATGCGCAATGCGTTCGCCGCAGTACTCCTCGATCACGGAGCGGATGCGCTGCTGCAGCGGGTGGTTGGGTTCGAGGTAGCTGTTCTTGTCCCACCCGTTCTCCGTGCACGCCCACAGGAACGCCGCGTGCTTGCCCGAGCAGTTGAAGGCAAGCCTGGACTTGCCGCGCTCGGTCTGGACGAGCCAGTTCCGGGCCGTCTCGTCCTGCGGCCAGTCGGCCGGGCACTGCAGCTGGTCTTCCTTGGCTCCGGCCGCCTTGAGCATGCCTTCCACCACATCCATGTGGTCAAGGGACCCGATGTGGCTGCCGCACGCAATGGCCACCTGGGCACCCCGCAGAGGCACGCCGGACTGCATCGAGGCCAGGGCCTGCAGCGGCTTGAGCGTGGACCGGGCAAAGATGGGGGCGGTGACATCGCCGAGCTCGATCACCACGGTTCCGTCCGCGGCCATCACCACAGCCGAACCGATGTGGCGGGACTCCACGAAGCCGCTGCGTTCGATGACTGCCAGTTCGACGGCGGAGTCGACTGTGAAAGTTGCATGCGGGTTCAAAGCCATGCAGCAAGTGTATGGTGCCGGGTGCGGATACCCCGGTTATTCCACGGTCACCATGACCGACTGCCAGCCGGAGGCKCCGTCCGGCACCGGATCCGCCCGCTTGTCCGTTTGCACCTGGCCGGTGCCGTCCGTGGCGCGGACCTTGATGTAGTGCGGGCCGGGCGTGGCATCCCAGTCCAGGGACCACTGCCGCCACGTGATGAGCGAGGCCTCATCGGAGAGCACAGCCTCGGTCCACGGACCGTTGTCGATCTGCACCTCGACCTTGGTGATGCCGCGGGTCTGGGCCCACGCGGTGCCCCCGAGCGCGACTTTCCCGGCCGGGACCTGGGCGAAGGACTTGGGCACTTCCACCCGGGCCATGGTTTTGATCGGGCCCCGTTCGGACCAGCCCCGCTGGGTCCAGTACGCCTTGTTGTCGGCGAACCGGGTCACTTCCAGGTCGACCACCCACTTGGTGGCCGAGACGAAGCCGTAGAGCCCGGGGACCACCATCCGGACCGGGTAGCCGTGTTCGAGCGGGAGGGGTTCGCCGTTCATGCCGATCGCCAGCATCGCGTCGCGGTCGTCCTGGAGGACCTCCAAAGGGGTGGAGGCGCTGAAGCCGTCAACCGACGTGGACAGCACCATGTCCGCGCCCTGCGTGGGCCGGGCCATCTTCAGGACGTCGCGGATGGGCATGCCCAGCCATTTGGCGTTGCCGGCGAGGTTGCCGCCGACCGGGTTGGACACGCAGGTCAAGGAGACATGGGATTCGATGAGCCGGGCGTCGAGGAGGTCCTGGAAAGTGAGCCGGACCTCCTGTTCCACAAGGCCGTGGATGCGCAGCTCCCAGTCCTGGGCGTTGATCTCCGGCACACTGAGGGCCGTGTCGATCCGATAGAAATCCTTGTTCGGGGTCAGCCACGGAGTGACGCCGGGGGCTTTGGACTGCACACCGGCCGGGACCGCGGCGGCGGCCTTGGCGGGTGCGGGCAGTTGCAGCGACTCACGCGCCGCCGCCACGTTGCTGCGCGCGGCGCTGAGCATCCGGCCGCCGGTGGCGGCAATGGCCGAGGCGGCCGCGGTGGTGCCGGCGGCGGCGAAGAATCCGCGCCGGGTGGTCGCCGGGCGCTCGGGTTCCTTCGCTGCGAGGCCGGCCGCCTCGTCCGGCCATTCCTGCATCCGCCACAGCCGCGAGGTCAGGAGCCGGAGCACCACGAGCCCGGCCGCGGTACCGATCAGGGACGGGATGGCGTCGACCGGCTTGACACTGGCCCGCGTCACMACGCTCCCGACGATCACGGCGCCCATCAGCAGCACCCCGGCCACGCCCAAGGCCCACTTCCGGTAGGCCACGATGCCGAGCACGCACGCCAGGAGCAGGATCGTCGCACCCATGCCGACAAACAGCGCCGCCTTGTCGTTGGTGCCGAACGTTTCAACGGCAAAGTTCTTCATCCATAGCGGCGTGAAGTCGATGAACGTCGAGCCCAGGGCAATCAGGGGCGTTGCCCGCGTGGTGAAGAAGGCACCAATCAGTTCCGCGACGGACAGGACGACGGCGGCGGCGGCCACTCCGGCCACCGCGGCCAGGGCTGTGGCGCGGCGGGACCGCTTGCTGGGCTTCATGCTGGGCTTTGTCATACAGGCCATTCGTAGCTGCAGGGCCGCCGGATTTGTCTAGCGAGTGGACATGCTCTCCGGCGACCCGTCGAAAAGGACATGCTCATTGGCCACGTGCCAGGGAATGGACAGGCTCCTTGGCCGCTTCCCTGGGAATGGACATGCTCCTTGGCCCGGGGGACATGTCCAGCCCTGGTACCCGGGAGAGGACATGGTGGCATTATGTCCAGTGGCTGCGGCCGGKACCGGGCATGTCCGGGGGAGTTTCTGGGCAAGGGCGTGGGCCGAGGAGTGATGTCATGCMTGACGGAAGGGCATGCTCCGCGGCCACTCAGCAGCGAATGGACATGCTCCTTGGCCGCGTCCCTGGGAATGGACATGCTCCTTGGCCCGGGGGACATGTCCAGCCCTGGTATCCAGGAGCGGACATGGTGGCATTATGTCCAGTGGCTGCGGCCGGGACTGGGCATGTTCGGGGGAGTTTCTGGGCAAGGGCGTGGGCCGAGGAGTGATGTCAGGCTTGGCGGAAGGGGCACGTTCCGCGGCCACTCGGCAGCGAATGGACATGCTCATTGGCCGCGTCCCTGGGAATGGACATGCTCCTTGGCCCGGGGGACATGTCCAGCCCTGGTATCCGGGAGCGGACATGGTGGCATTATATCCAGTGGCCGCGGCCGGGACTGGGCGTGTCCCACGGATTACGCGGTGCCGGGGCATCTCCGGGCATGTCCCAGACGGACGATTGAGCATGTCCAGCGGCCGACACAGCTTAGGAGCCTGCGGGGTGCACCACGTACCCTTGGAGACTGTGAAGGTACTTGTCATCGGCCCCGGCGGCCGCGAACACGCCATTGTCCGATCCTTGCTTGCAGACCCCAACGTGTCCGAGGTCCACGCGGCCCCGGGCAACGCCGGCATCAGCGCGCTGGTCCCCACATATGCGATCGACGCGAACGATCCCGACGCCGTCGCCGCGCTCGCKGTCAAGCTCACCGTGGACCTGGTGGTGGTCGGTCCGGAGGCGCCGCTCGCCGCCGGAGTGTCCGACGCCGTCCGAGCCGCCGGCATCCCGGTCTTCGGGCCCAGCAAGGCCGCTGCCCAGCTGGAAGCGTCAAAGGCCTTCGCCAAGGAGGTCATGGCCGAGGCCGGCGTCCCCACGGCGATGGCCCGTGTGGCCTCCAACGCCGAGGAAGCCGCCGACGCCCTCGACACCTTCGGCGCCCCCTACGTCGTCAAGGATGACGGGCTCGCCGCAGGCAAGGGCGTTGTGGTCACCTCCAACCGCGACGAGGCCCTGGCGCACGCCCAGAGCTGCTTCGACGCCGGCGGCACCGTGGTCATCGAGGAGTTCCTGGACGGCCCCGAGGTCTCCGTGTTCGTCCTCTGCGACGGCCGGAACACCGTCGCCCTGTCCCCGGCACAGGATTTCRAGCGCATCTTCGACAACGACGAAGGCCCCAACACCGGCGGCATGGGAGCGTACACCCCTCTGGAATGGGCCCCCGACGGCCTGGTCCAGGAAGTGATCGACCGCGTCGCCCAGCCCACGGTCAACCAGATGGCCCACCGCGGCACGCCGTTCGTCGGCGTCCTGTTCGTCGGCCTGGCACTGACCTCGCGCGGCACGCGGGTCATCGAATTCAACGTCCGGTTCGGTGATCCCGAAACCCAGGCCGTCCTCGCCCGGCTCAAGACGCCCCTCGGCGGGCTGCTCATGGCCGCCGCGAAGGGCGAACTGGACAAGGTGCAGCCCCTGCGCTGGTCCAAGGACACCGCCGTCGCCGTCGTCGTGGCCGCCGAGAACTACCCCGGCACCCCGCGGACGGGCGACCGCATCCGGGGCCTGAAGAAGGTTGACGCGCTGGACGGCGTCCACGTCATCCACGCCGGCACGAAGCTGGACGAGGAAGGCCGCGTGGTCTCCGCCGGCGGCCGCGTCCTGGCCGTTGTGGCGCTGGGCACCGACCTCGTGGAGGCCCGCGAGCGGGCGTACGACGGCGTCGAACTCGTCCAGCTKGACGGCAGCCAGTTCCGCACCGACATTGGCCGCAAGGCTGCCCGCGGTCAAATMCAGGTGACGACGCCGGGTGCCCCGGCCGCGTCGAAAGCGAAGGCATKACCGTGACGGATCCCGCAGCCTCGACCCCCGGTCCCGCACAGTCCGGTCCCGCACAGTCCGGCCCCGCACCGTCCGGCACCCCGCCCAAGGGCGGTCTGGACACCGCCGCGCAGGACCTGCCGGGCTGGCAGCACGTCTACTCCGGCAAGGTCCGTGACCTCTACGTCCCCGCGGACGCGGCCATCACGGAGCGCTTCGGCCAGGACTGCGTCCTGGTGGTGGCCAGCGACCGCATCAGCGCCTACGACCACGTGCTGGCCAGCGAGATCCCGGACAAGGGACGCATCCTGACCCAGCTGAGCCTGTGGTGGTTCGAACAGCTCGGCGTCGCGCACCACGTCCTCGCCTCCACGGTCGACGGCGGTGTTCCCGCCGMCGTCGAGGGCCGGGCGATGATCTGCAAAAAACTGGACATGTTCCCGGTCGAGTGCATCGCCCGCGGCTACCTCACCGGCTCCGGGCTCCTGGAGTACCGCGAGTCCGGCACCGTGTGCAGCATCCCGCTGCCCGCCGGCCTCGTGGACGGATCGCGGCTGGATGAAGCCCTCTTCACGCCGTCGGCGAAGGCCGAGGTGGGCGAGCACGACGAGAACATCACCTACGACGCCGTCGTTGGCCTCGTCGGTGAGGAGGTCGCGGCCAAGCTCCGCGAGCTCACCCTGGAGATCTACACCAAGGCCGAGGACATCGCGCGCGGCCGCGGCATCATCCTGGCCGACACCAAAGTGGAGTTCGGCGTCGACGCGGCCACCGGCGTGATCACCCTGGGCGACGAGGTGCTGACCCCGGATTCCTCACGCTTCTGGGATGCGGCCACGTACCGGCCCGGGCAGGCCCAGCCGTCCTATGACAAGCAGTACGTGCGCGACTGGCTGACCTCGCCGGACTCCGGCTGGGACAAGGCCTCCGACACGCCACCGCCGGCTCTCCCGGCCGACGTCGTGGCCCGCACGCGCAGCCGCTACGTGGAGGCTTTCGAGTTGCTCACCGGCCGGACGTTCGCCTAATCCGGCAGGGCGCAGGCCGACGCCGTTTGCCGGGCCCCTCACGGGGCCCGGCGGCAGAGCCTCTGCGGCGGCTAGGCTTCGGCGGACGCTGCCTCGGCGCGCCGCTGGGCGAGCCGGATCTCGAGCACGGCATCCAGTGCCTGCTGGACCCGGTCCGAAGCTCCCGCCGCACTGAACTCCTTCTGGGCTTCCTCGAGATAGACCAGCGCCTCGGCGGATTCCCCGGCAGCCTTGAGGGCCTTGCCCAGCAGCAGAGACACCTCGCCGGCCGTGTGCCGGGCCAGTGAMTGGCGCTCCGCGTGGATTTCGCGCAGCTTCTGGACGGCCGCCACGATGTCCCCGGTGAGGTAGAGCCAGCGGGCCCGGATAAAGGCGACTTCCAGCTGGTCGGTCTTGTTGCCGCCCACAATCGAGAGGGCCAGCTCGGCGCGTTCGATCGAGGACAGGGTTTCGGGTTCGACGATTCCCGAGGAGAGCCGGACCGCCGCCGAGGCCTTGTTGAACCGGGCCCACAGGTCGATGTCGTTCGCCGGGGAGAGCAGCCGGCCGGCACGCTCGTGGTACTTGATGCCCTCGGCGTAGTCATGGCGCATGAACGCCACGTTGCCGATCACCCAGGCCACCTCGCCGGCGAGCTGGGACATGGAGTGGTCGTCCATCTGGTCGTTCATGGCCTGGCAGTACTCCCAGGCCTCATCCAGCCGGCCGCTCTCGGCCAGGGCGCCGATGAGCGCCCGCAGGGCGCCGATGATCATCGTGGAGCCCTTGGGCAGCTGGGCGCAGAGCCGCACCGCTTCCTGCGCATGTTCGACGGCGGCGGTCAGTTGGCCCTGCCCCTGCGAGGCGGCGGCGAGCATCTGTTGGGCGCGGACGCCCAGCCCGGCCGATTCCGCGGCCATCGGGTGCTCCAGGAGATTCCGGACGACGTCCTTGCACTCCTGCCAGAGGCCCTGCTTGATCAGGCACTCGGCCTGCATGTAGGTCATGTTCCACCAGGCACTGGTGTTCTTGGCCTCCAGGGCGATCTTGGCGGCGGCGGCGGCGTGGGTGGCGGCCACGGGATAGTCACGGAGGTCCCAGGCCTGCCGGGCGTACAGTCCCGCGAGCACATATTCGGCGTCGCTGACGGACACCGGCTGGCTCCAGGCTTCGAGCGCTTTGGGGGCAAGTTCGAGCCGGCGCGCGAGCTCTTCGATGACATCGGCCGTGGGCTCGCGGCGTCCGGTTTCCAGTAGCGAGATATAGCTGGGGGAGTACAGGTCACGGCCCAGTTCCGCTTGCGTCAGGCCCCGTTCGAGCCGTTCCGCGCGGAGCTTCTCCCCAAATCCGTTCCCCACGGACACCTCCTAATTCCGGACATTCTTTGTACTAAATGCTTGACAGTCTCTGTGGAAACCATTTTACAATGTGTGTCAACAAGGGTAGTGCTGACTTGGTTAAGGACCCCGACTCTTATTGAGGAACTCTATGTTGAAGAAGATTGCAGCCGGCGCCGTTCTGGCGGGCGCACTGGCATTCTCCGCCGCGGCTCCGGCCGTGCTGTCCGCTGCTTCACTTACCGATGTCTCACACGTTGCCGCGGTCGGCAACTGGCCGGATCCCATGCGCACCGCGCAGGCGGTCGGCAACTGGCCCGATCCCATGACCGCCTCGCTCAACGTCGGCAACTGGCCCGACCCCATGTAACAGATCCGCTGTGACGGATCCGGCGCAGCATCTGCCGGCCTCCTCCTCACACAAATCCAGCACAGCCCCGGGAGCTATCTCCCGGGGCTGTGCTGCGTCCGGCGCAAGAATCCCCGGCCAGGAGGGCGGTCCCGGGAGGATCAAAAGCGTGGGAAACAAAAAGCCGGAAACAAAAAGAGGACCCTCCACGCGGAGGGCCCTCTTTTATCTGTGGTCGGGATGACAGGATTTGAACCTGCGACCTCGTCGTCCCGAACGACGCGCGCTACCAAGCTGCGCCACATCCCGATCCGTTGCTTCAAAAGCAACTTCACAAGAGTATCCGATCATGGCCCCGGATGTGAAATCGGGGGTGACGCCCTTGGGTGAGGGCGGTGTTTGAGCGCCGGGTTTGGGGACGCGGTTAGGGCGGCACGACGCCGGGCGCCGGCGCCCGATGCCAGGTGCCGTCATGCGAACCCCGCCGGAGCGGATCAGACGAGCGAGTCCTTCCAGGCGCCGTGGAGGCGGGCAAAAGCTCCGCCGTCGCCGATCAGCTGCTCGGGTGTGCCGTCCTCGACGACGCGACCGTCGTGCACCACCAGGACCCGGTCCGCGGTCTCCACGGTGGAGAGCCGGTGGGCGATGATGAGCGCGGTCCGTCCGGCGCCCTGCGCCGCGTCCGGGCCGGCTTCCCGCGTGCCGGCCTCCCGCGTGCCGCGCAGTAGCCCGGCGAGGCCCTGCTGGACCATCCGTTCCGAGGGGATGTCCAGCGAGGACGTTGCCTCGTCCAGGATCAGGACCGCCGGGCGGGCCAGGAAGGCCCGGGCGAAGCTGATCAGCTGGCGCTGGCCGGCGGAGACGCGGCCGCCGCGCTTGTTGACGTCGGTGTCGTAACCGTCCGGGAGGTCCGTGATGAACGCGTGCGCCCCCACGGCCCGGGCCGCGTCCTCGATCTCCCCGCGGGAGGCCCCGGGCCGGCCCAGGGCGATGTTGTCCGCGACGGAGCTGCTGAACAGGAACGCCTCCTGGGTGACCATGACGACGTTGCGGCGCAGGTCTTCGGTGCTCAGCTGGCGCAGGTCCACGCCGTCGAGCGTGACGGATCCGGCGGAGACGTCGTAGAAGCGGGCGATCAGCTTCGCCAGGGTGGACTTGCCGGCGCCGGTTTGCCCGACGAGAGCGACCGTCTGTCCGGCGGGGATGTGCAGGTCCAGCCGCGGGATGATGACGGGGCCGTCGCCGTAGCGGAATTCGACGCCGGTGAAGTCGATGCTGCCCAGCGCGTCGGGCAGGGCCACGGGGGTCTGCGGCGGCCGGACCGTGGGGACTTCCTCGAGCAGGCCCGAGACCTTTTCCAGGGCCGCCTGGGCGCTTTGGAAGGAGTTGTAGAACATGGCCATCTGGTCCACCGGCTGGAAGAAGCGCTTGGTGGACAGGATCAGGGCCAGGAGCACACCCACCGCCAGCTCGCCGCTGAGGACCCGGAACCCGCCCGTGAGCAGTACGACGGCGACGCAGACGTTTCCGATCAGCACCAGTCCCGGTTGGAAGATGCCGTTGAGGTTGATGGAACGGACGGTTGCGCGCCGGTAGTCCTCGGAGAGTTCGGCGTAGCGCGCGGCATTCTCGCGTTCCTTGCGGAATGCCTTCACCGCGCGGATGCCGGTCATGGTCTCCACGAAGTGCACGATCAGCCGGGCCGAGACCACCCGGGATTCGCGGAACGCGATCTGGGAATGCTTCTGGTACCAGCGGGCCAGGAAGTACATGGGTACGCCCGCGGCCAGCACCAGCACACCGCTGCGCCAGTCCAGGGCGAACACCGTGATGGCCGTGAACGCCATGAACAGCACCCCCGAGGCCAGCGAGCTCACGCCGGAATCCAGCAGCTCGCGCAGGGCCTCCAGATCCGAGGTCTGCCGGGCGATGATCCGGCCGGAGGTGTACTTCTCGTGGAATTCCAGGCTCAGCCGCTGCGTGTGGCGGAAGACCCGGACGCGAAGATCCAGCAGCATCGCCTGGCTGAGCCTGGCCGTCGACGTCACGTAGAGCGCGGTCAGGCCCGCCGTAGCGGCGGCCGCTGCCAGGTACGCGACGCCGGCGAACGCGAGGGGCAGGCCGTTGCCGGCCCGCAGGGCCGGGAGCGCGTGGTCGATTCCGAAGGCTATCAGCGCCGGCCCGGCCACGCGGGCCGCCTGGGACAGGACGACGGCGCCGATCGTCAGCCAGAAACGCGCCCGGACCGGGCGGATCAGGGAGCCCAGCAGGGCCAGGGAACGCCGTCGGACGGCCTTGCTCTCGTTCCGGGTGAGGTGCGCGTTGTCCTCATTGGCGGTGCCGAACGTTGCGCTGCTCATCGGGAAATCTCCTCGGACTGGTCCTCGAAGGCGGACAATTCTGAATCCAGGTCCCGCGGTTCATGGTCCAGGCTGGCGATCACGTAGCGGTAGTGGCTGTTGTTGGCGAGCAGCTCCGCGTGGGTTCCGACGGCGGTGATCCGGCCGTCTTCGAGCAGCRCCACGCGGTCGGCGAGTGCCACGGTCGAGGGCMGGTGGGCCACGATCAGCGTGGTGGTGTCCGCGAGGACCTCGCGCAGCCTGGCCTCGACGAGGACCTCGGTGTTTACGTCCAGGGCCKAAAGGGGGTCGTCCAGGACCAACACGGCCGGTTTCGCGGCGATGGCGCGGGCCAKGGCGATGCGCTGGCGCTGGCCGCCGGAGAGGCTCAGGCCCTCCTCGCCGATCAAGGTGTCCACCCCRTCCGGCAGCGAATAGGCGAAGTGGGCCTGGGCGACGTCGAGGGCTTCCTCCAGCGCCGCGTCGCGGCCTTCCGCCGAGCCGGCGTCGGGCGCGCCGAGCAGGACGTTGCCGCGGACGGAACTGGAGAACAGGGTGGTGTCCTCGAACGCCACGGCAACCACGGTGCGCAGATCCTCCACGCTGAACTCGCGCAGGTCCACGCCGTCGATCGTAATGGCACCGGCGGTGACCTCGTAGAGGCGGGGGACCAGCTGGAGCAGGGCGCTCTTGCCGCTGCCCGTGATGCCCACCAGGGCCATGGTCTCCCCGGGMCGGATGTCCAGGCTGATGTTCTTGAGGATCGGCTTGTCCGGGGCATCCTCGAACGCGAACGAGGCGTCGCGGAAGCTCAGGGCACCTTTGAGCTCAGCGGGCCGGCGGGGCTGGTCCGGGCTGGTGATGGTGTTCTGCGCGTCCATGACCTCGAAGTGCCGGTCGACAGCGGACTTCGCGGTGAGGGCCATCGCCAGCAGCATGCCGCAGAACTCGACCGGCGCGGCCACGACGGCGGCGGTGGCGAAGAAGGCCACGAGGGATCCGATGGAGAGCTGGTCCGTGGAGGCAAGGAGGATCCCGACGACCAGCCCGGCGCCGAGGGCGAGTTCGGGCAGCAGCGTCACGACCAGGCTGAAGGTCGCCAGGTGTTTGGCTTTGGCAATCTCGGTCTCCCGGAGCTCCTGGGCCTGTTCGTTGAAGTTCTCGAGCGCCTCGCGGCTCCGGCCGAAGGCCTTCAGGACGCGGATGCCGTGCACGGATTCCTCGACCGTCGTGGCGAGGTCCCCGGTCTGGTCCTGGCTGCGGCGGGCCACCTTGCTGAACCGGGTGCGGAAGCGGAATCCGTAGATCATGATCGGCACCGCGGCGGCKAGGAAGATCAGGGCCAGCTGCCAGCTCATCGAGAACATCACCGCGACGCCGATCACCACGGTGAGCGTGGTGACCACCAGCATGATGGCGCCGAAGGCCATCCAGCGGCGCAGGAAATTCAGGTCTGTCATGGCGCGGGAGAGCAGCTGCCCGGAGCCCCAGCGGTCATGGAAGGCCACGGTGAGGTCCTGCAGATGCCCGTACAAGGAGATCCGCATCCGGGTCTMCACGGTGGTGGCAGGATTAATGACGAACTGGCGGCGTAAGGCCACGAGAACGGCCTCGGCGATGCCCAGGACCAGGATCACGAGCGAGGCGGTCCACACAGCATCCGCGCTGCCTCCTGGCTTGAGGGATTCATTGACCAGCACGCGCAGCACCTGGGGGATGGCCAGTGCCATCACGCTCGCCAGCAGCGCGGAGAGCAGGCCCATGACCAGCCGGGGCAGGATCGGTCTGACGTGCGGATAGAGACGGCTGATGGAGGTAAAGAATGAAGTCTGCTTGGCCATGCCTGCTTCTTAAAACGCCCGTGCCTACAGAGCACCGTTGAATGTAGTTTCCTATAGCAACTACCCTAGGCCATCATGTGACCGCATTCACCCGGCATGGGACGGTCCTGTGATCTCGGACAGTCATTACGATCCGCAATGAAGTCAGGGTACCGCGCCCCGGGCCCCACAGGACATGTCCAGTCCTGGCTCGGACCCCACGGGACATGTCCAGTCCTGGCTCGGACCCCACGGGACATGTCCAGTCCTGGCTCGGACCCCACGGGACATGTCCAGTCCTGGCTCCGACCCCACGGGACATGTCCAGTCCTGGCTCCGCGGAGTGGACATGATGTCACGATGCTCATTGCTCGCGATCACCGGAGGGCATGTCCCACGCGCAGGAGAGCCGCCGGAGGGCATGTCCCACGCGCGGGAGAGCCACCGGAGGGCATGTCCCACGCGCAGGAGAGCCGCCGGAGGGCATGTCCCACGCGCGGGAGAGCGACCGGAGGGCATGTCCCTCCGTCGGGCCGCCGGGAGGTCAGGTTCAGGAGCGGGAGGTCAGCGTGAGCAGGATGGCTTCGGGGCGGCAGGCGATGCGGACCGGTGCGAACCGGGAGGTGCCGATGCCGCCGGAGACGTTGACCGGCGTCGCCCTGCCGTTGCTTTCCCACGTGTGCAGGCCGCGGGCCCGCCAGGTGGGAAGGTCGCAGTTGGTGACCAGCGCCCCGTAGCCCGGGATGCAGATCTGCCCGCCGTGGGTGTGGCCGGCCAGGATGAGGTCGGCGCCGTCGTCGGTGAAGTGGTCGAGGACGCGCTGGTAGGGCGCGTGGGCCACGGCGACGCGCAGGTGCGGATCGGCGTCCCGGCCCTTGGTGCCGCGGGGCCAGCCGGCGTACCGTTCGAGGCGCAGGTGGGGATCGTCGACGCCGGAGAAGTCGAAGCGCATGCCCTTGAGCACCAGGGACTGGCAGCGGTTGGTCAGGTCCACCCAGCCGGACATGCCGAACTCGGACCGCAGCAGCGGCCAGTCGAGCTTCAGCGGGTCTTTGCGCTGGCCGGAGGGCCCGAACAGATACGAGGCGGGGTTCTTCAAGCGCGGCCCGAAGTAGTCGTTCGAGCCGGGAACGAACACGCCGGGGAATTCCAGGAGGGGACGCAGGGCCTCCACGAGGGGGGCCACGCCCTTGGGATGGCTGAGGTTGTCGCCGGTGTTCACCACGAGGTCCGGCCTCAGCCCGGCCAGGGAGGAAAGCCACTCGGCCTTCCGGTGCTGGCCCGGCACGAAGTGGATGTCGGAGAGGTGCAGCACCCGGAACGGGCCGAAGCCGGCCGGCAGGATGGGGAGAGTTTCCTCCCGGAGCACGAACTGGTTCTTCTCCCAGATTCCGTAACCGGTGGCGGCCGCCCCTGCTGCGGTGCCGACGGCGGCCGTCACGGCAAAGCCGCGTCCGATGCTTCGAACGCGGCTTGCCAGATCATTCCCCCGGATCATCGGCTACTTCTTACTGGACTTCGTGGGGGCGGGAGCCGGCGACGGGGCCGTTGTCGGGTCGGCCGAGGGGGCCGTGGCCGGATCGGTGCTCTGGGTTGTCGGGATGGTCGCCCGCGGCGGCGCGACCGGGGCCGGCGCGTTCAGCAGGTTCGACGGCGGTGCCGGGAACGGATTGGTGCCGTAGGCCGGCGCCACCTGGGCCATGTAGTTCGAGAACTGCGGCCCGGCGATCATGTAGCCGTCGATGCCCCTGTAGAACTTGCCGTTGATGGTGACGTTCTGGCCGGCCCGCTGCTGGTTGCCCAGGGGATCGCCAAACCACGTCGCCGTCGCTAGGCCGCTGGTATAACCGGCCACCCACGTGGAGCTGTTGGAGTCGTTGGTTCCGGTCTTGGCCGCGATCGGGAAGGTGGTCTTGGTMGAAATCCGGGGCACAATCAGCGCGCCCGAACCGCGGTTGAGCACTTCCTGCATGGCATACGCGACGCCGTGGGCCACATCCGGAT
>NZ_JBFTHK010000012.1:0-55313 GCF_056394205.1 Arthrobacter sp. 10T413_2
GGTCCTACGTGAAGCCGCTCGTGCAGTTCCTGATCTACTTCGTGGCGTTGGGCATCTTCCTGAACCTTCAGCGGGGAACGCCGAACTATGCGATCTACCTGTTCTCCGGCATTGTCCTGGTGAACTTCTTCACGGAATCGCTGTCCAACGCCACCCGCTCGATCGTGGACAACCGGGACCTGATCCGGAAGATCTACCTGCCCCGGGAACTCTTCCCGGTGGCAACGGTCTGGGTCTCGGCAGCGCACTTMCTGCCCCAACTGGTGGTGCTGGTCGGTGCCTGCCTGGTCGTCGGGTGGTCGCCCACGCTGCTGCAGCTCGCCGCGGTGGTCCTGATCTTCATCGTGGTCGCCGTCCTGGGCACGGGCCTCGGCCTGCTGTTCGGCGCCATGAACGTGTATTTCCGGGACTCGGAAAACATCGTCGACATGATCGTCATKGTCGTCACCTGGGC
Source organism: Arthrobacter sp. 10T413_2 (assembly GCF_056394205.1). Lineage (NCBI taxonomy): Bacteria > Bacillati > Actinomycetota > Actinomycetes > Micrococcales > Micrococcaceae > Arthrobacter > Arthrobacter sp. 10T413_2. The sequence continues at coordinate 455 of NZ_JBFTHK010000012.1, forward strand.
CTCCCCGGTCCTCTACCTCTGGACGATGGTCGCAAAGGTGATGGGCGACTGGTTCTGGATCTACCAGCTGAACCCGATGACGGTCGCCGTCGAGGTCTTCCACTGGGCCTTCTGGGAACCGACGCTCAAGGCGGACCAGCTGGTCAACGACGCCACACCCCCTGGCCTGCTGACGCTGTGGCTGCCCGTTGCCATGCTGATCACGCTGGTCGTGCTGTTCGTCGGGCAGTTGACGTTCCGCCGGCTTGCCGTCCACTTCGCTCAGGAGCTCTGACATGACGCCGCAAGGCCACGTGGCCATCATCTGCACCGACGTCCGGAAACAGTTCGTGCTCCGACACACCCGTTCCTTGAAGGAAGCCCTCGTCTGGCTCGTGAGGGGGCGCAAGGGTGACCTGTCCAAGAAGTTCCTGGCCCTCAACCACGTCTCGCTCGAAGTGAAGCAGGKCGAGACTGTCGCGCTCATGGGGCTCAACGGTTCCGGAAAGTCAACKCTCCTGAAGCTCATTTCCGGGGTACTGCAGCCCGACGGCGGCACGGTGCGCACGCGCGGCCGCGTCGCCGGCCTGATCGAGGTCGGCGCAGGCTTCCACCACGACCTCAGCGGCCGGGACAACGTCTACCTCAACGGCGCCATCCTGGGCATGACCGAAAAACAGATCGACGAGAAGTTCGACTCGATCGTGGAATTCTCCGAAATCGGCGAGTTCATCGACACCGAGGTGAAGTTCTATTCCTCCGGCATGTACCTGCGGCTGGCGTTCAGCATCGCGGTGCACACGGACCCGGAAGTMTTCCTGATCGACGAGATTCTCGCCGTGGGCGACGAGCCCTTCCAGCGCAAGTGCATCGCGAAGATCAAGGAACTCTCGGACATGGGGAAGACCCTGTTTGTCGTGAGTCATGACCTGGACCTGGTGGCCACCGTGTGTGAGCGCGGTGTGCTGCTGGAACATGGCGAAATCGTCATGGACGGCGAAGTGCACGACGTCGTCGGCGAACTCCGGCGCAGGTCCCTCGCCAKGTAGCAGGCCCCTCGCCGTGTAGCGGCGTGCCCGGCAGGCTCCCCGCAGGCCGTCCGTTAGGATAGGCCCGAAACGGGGGCTCAGCCCCGTACCGGGGGATGCGGGAGCAACGATGACAGCTGTGGGGTCCAGCGAGCGACGCGGCAGGGGACCGAGGCCTTCGTGGCCCGGTCAGCTGCGGATCATGACGAGGGCCGTCGCAGTCGCGGCCGTAACCGGCTTTGTGGCGGCCAGCCTCGCCCAGGGAGCTTCCGCGGACAGCTCCCCGCCACCGCAGCCCGCACCATCGGCCACCCCAGGCAACGCCGCCGCCGCCAGCTCACCGACGGTGCCGCCGACGGCGGCGCCGGCCACTGCGACCGCTGGCCCGGCCACGGCAACACCACAACCGACGCCGACGACGACGACGACGGCGGCAACGCCAAAACCGACGCCGACGCCAACRCCGTCGTCACTCGCGACGCCAAAACCGACGCCGGCCGCAAAGGCGGCGACGACGGCGCCCACGGCAGCCGCTGCGGAGGCGGCCATCCGCGTCCCCGGTGCCATCGGCGTCGAATACGAGCGCCTCGGCGGCGCCACTGGAGCCGCGGGCCCGGCGACGGGCGTGCAGCAATGCGGCCTGGCCGACGGGGGCTGCCTGCAGACCTTCAAACACGGAACGATCGCCTGGAGCAAAGCCACCGGCGCCCACCTGCTGACCGGGGCGCTGGAGGACGCCTGGCTCAAGGGCGGCGGCGTCACAAGCTATCTCGCCTACCCGACCGGGGACGCCCGCTGCGGGGGAGATCCCCGGGTGTGCCAGCAGGCATTCCAACGCGGCAGCCTCTACAACGTKACCGGGAAGGGGACCTTTCCAGTCTGGGGCGCCATCAATGCCACCTATGAATCCCTCGGCGGCCTGAAGGGGTATCTCGGCTATCCGCTGGATGCCGAGACCTGCGGCCTGTCCGGAGGGGCCTGCACGCAGCGCTTCCAGCGCGGCACCGTGTACTTTGCCCCCGGTGCCGGGACCTTCCCGGTGTGGGGCGCTATCAACGCCCGTTACCTTGCCCTGGGCGGAAGCCGGGGCTACCTGGGCTACCCGACGGGCGCCGAAAGCTGCGGGCTCCGCGGCGGCGGCTGCGCCCAGGCCTTCCAGCGTGGACGGATCTACTATGCGGCCGGCGCCGGGACCCAGGCGGTGTGGGGCGGTCTCGGACAGTTCTACTCGGCCCGCAAGGCCCAGGACGGCGCCCTCGGGTACCCGGTCACGGCCGAGGCCTGCGACCGGAGCGGTTTCTGCAKCCAGTCCTTCCAGTACGGCGTCCTCCAGTGGATCCCGGGATACGGCGTCCGTTACAGGCTGACCTCGGCAGCCTACTGCCCGGCCATCAGCTCCGGAGCTGTGAAGTACCGCACCGCCGGCGCCTCACGGGTGTCCTTCGCGATCGCCGACGACTACAGGTCCACCCGCATCACCTTCATTACCTGCGTCCGCCAGCCGGACGGAAGCTACGCCAAAGAATGGGGCGCGCTCGGGCACGCCGGCGAGTCCGGCTTCGCGGCGCCTGGCATCGCGACCGGACCCACCTGGCAGGCGTTCTCCCCGACGGGGTCCTTCACCGTCACCCAGGCCTTCGGCCTGGGCAACCCCGGGACGGCCCTGCCGTACCGCACCCTCAATCCCTATTCGCGCTGGGGCGGCCGGCTCAACGCGAACTACAATAAGTATTTCGAGTCGAGCTCGGACGTCTTCCCGGACGAGAACATGTGGTACTTCGCAACCCGGCCGTCCCATGATTACCGCCAGGGCGTCGTCATCAACTACAACCGGCCGCCGGATGCGCCCATCACCATGAATGCGGGATTTGCGATTTTCCTCCACGCCAACAACCTGCCCACCTGGGGATGTATCTCCCTCAACKACGGAGACCTCCTGCAGTACCTGAGGACGGCGCATTCGGGAGACCGGTTTGTGATGGGGGTTGCGTATGACATCTTCAACTAGYCCAGCCAGCCAGGCCGTTCCCCGGCGGGGTGAGGCAGCGGGCCGAYGCCACCCGGCCCAGTGCCCGGCGCGGCGTTCCGGGCTGCGCTACCCCGGCCTGCTTGCCCTCGCCGCAAGCCTGGCCCTGGCCGGCTGCACCGCCGCTCCGGCCCCTGCCCCGGAACAGTCCGCCGCCGTCCCGACGTCGGCCCCCACTCCRACCGCAACCTCCGGCGTCGCACCCGGGGACGAGCCGTTGACGCACGACGGCCGCACGGTGGCACCGTCGACGGGCGACCGCTGCGCCCAGCCGGCGCTGCCCGATGTCCGGCGTGTGCTGGGGGCTGTGGCCGCTAACGTTCAGCCGGCGGAAGCCCAGGCGTCCTCGAAGGACGGCGTTGCCGACGTCGTCTGCACGTTCGCCCTGGCCCCCGTCGGTGCCGGAGAGGCCGCCGACGTGGGGAATGCACTTCTTGTGGCCAGGACCACCGCGCCGGACCAGGCCGCGCTGGACGGACTCGGACTGCCCCGGCTGATGATGTCCCCCGAGCCCGTCCCGGACTTGGGGGCCAAGGCATGGTATTCGGTCAACCGCCTCAGCGGGACCACCGAATATGTCCTTGAGGCGGCGAACGGTTTGACCGTAGTGCGGGTGACCCTTGCCCTCCCGGCCGATGCGGCCGAGCCGGAGAACCTGAAAGCCGAACTCGCCGAACTCGCCAAGCTCAGCTAGGCGGCGCTCATTTCGCGGGCCGCATTCCAGGGCCTCGTGTCCGGACCCGCTTCCCAGGACTCATGTGCCCCTGCAGGCTGTCACCTCGTAAAGCCGTGCGCCGCCTTCTGCCAGGACGAGCCGGACGGCCAGCGAGTTGTTGAGGTTCTCCAGTCCCGGGAAGGGATGATCGCCGAAGTGGACTTCATTGGCGCCAAAGTCCAGGACGTAGCGGACGCCCGTCGCCTTCAGCGCGGCGCACACGTCAGGATTGGTGTCGGCGTTGCGGAGGTTCTGGTTGAGGGTGTCGACGGCGGCCGTGTTGGCCGTCAGAATGTGTTTGGCGGTGGTCTCGCGGTGGGCCAGGGCGTAGGCCAGGGCACCGCCGGTCCACGGGTTCACGGCAATGGCGTCGCCCTCGGGAACAATCCCGTCCAGCCGGTCAATGATCTTCTGTTCGTCCGTGGAGATGAGCAGCGAATGGTCGGTTTCGAGGTAGTTCATCCGGGCCGAACCCATGGCGGCCCTCATCGACGGGACCTGGGCCGCAACCACGGCAAGCGCCAGTACGCCGCAGATGGCGGTGAAGGCAATCCTGCTGCCGCGGCCGGTCTCTGCATTTTCCTTGCCTGCACTTTCCTTAGCGGCACTGTCCCTCGCTGCCGGGCGCGACGCTGCCAGCCGGTCAAGCCGGCGGCGMAGCCAGACAGCGAAGGAATCTACGCCAACGGCGGCAAACGGCAGGGCCGTCAGCGGCAGGAGCGCCGCGAGCCTGTTGCTGTCGTTGTACCAGACGCCGGTCAGGGCGCTGCGGAGATCGCCCTTCAGGGTGCCGGAGACGACCACGTACAGCACGCCGGTGATGACAAAGGCTGCGATCATCCATGTCCTGCCGCCGCGCCGCCAGCACACGTAGAGTCCGATCAGCATGAGCACGCTGACGCCGATCGCAGCCGGGCGGTCGATCGCGGCGTTGGCGACAACGTCCCACACGGCACCCCGGGGCGTTTGCACGGGTTCCCAGAATGCGGCATCTTCCGGCGGCCGGATATTGGTCCACAGCAGATAGAGGGCCACGGCACCGGCGCCCAGGCCCAGGCTGGCAAGGAGCCAGACGCTCCGGTGGCGGGCCCGGTAGCCGCGGTTGGAGGCCAAACGGGCGTAGGCCTGCAGGACGATCGGAACCGAGAGTGCCAGGAGGGACATGAAGCCGTTCGGATGGGCCAGGGCAAGTCCCGGGAGGATCAGCAGGGGCAGCGTGAACCGCGGCATCKGCGGCCACTGAAGATCGCGCGCGACKCGGAACAGCAGGGCAATGCTGGCCAGGACGGCCGGGAGCATGCTGATKGCCAGGAAATTCGGGTACAGCACGCCGAAATCCAGCAGCAGGAGCGGGAACGGCGCGAACAGTGCGGATAGGATCGCGGCAGCGCCGACGGCCACCGGCCGGTTGGCCGCCACCGTCCGTGTCAGCATCATGCAGCCCAGCGGCCACACCACTGCAGCCACCGCCATGTTCAGCACGTTCACTGCCGCCGTAATCGGCAGGCCTGTCAGCTGGACGAGGGCCGCGGCCAGGCCATGCCAGGCGGCGGGATAGAAGTATGGTGCCGCGTCGCCGCTGGTCATCTTCGACATCGACAGCGAGGACGCGTTGCCGGTATCGAGAATGTACCGCACCCCGTTGAGGTGGAACACGTTGTCGAATGTCTGGGAGAAGCTTTCCGGAGTGCCGAAAACGACCGCGAGTTCAAGCACGATCAGCGCCGCCCCTGCGACGAAGGCCGCCGCAATCCAGATGTCGCTGCGGGGCCGGCGTGCCTTCGGGCGCTGCGCGCCGGCGGGGGAAGTTCCCGCGGGGGATGCCCCGAGGGAGGCGGTGGTCAGGGCGTGCCGCAGGCTGCTGCCCGGGTGCAGGCGCCGGAGCGCGAAGAATCGGATCCCGACGAGCAGGGCGGCGAGCAGGAYGCCCCCGGCCAGCACGGCAGCGGGCGACCACGGGATGTGCGCAAACGGCAGGACCACGGCGAGGACCGCCGCAATGGAAATCGTGACCGGTCCTGCCAAGGCAGCCGCGGACAGCCGCCGCAGGCCCAGGCTCAGTGTCACCAGGCCGCCGGGCAGCAGGAGGAACAGCGCTGCCTCGAGCAGGTACGGCAGGGTCTGGAACCAGGTCAACGTTTCGGCTTCGAAGTAATGCGGGCACCGGCAGGTACCGGCCCGGCGCAGGCGGGCGCGTCAGGACAGGCGGGCACGTCAGATGGTCTGGTCCAGCAGTCCCAGCAGATAGGCTCCGTAGCCGCTCTTGACCAGGGGCTCCGCGCGCTGGCGAAGTTCGTCGTCGGTCAGGAAGCCCAGCCGCCAGGCGATCTCTTCCGGGGCGCCGATCTTCAGTMCCTGGCGGTTTTCCACCGTGCGGATGAAGTTGGAGGCGTCGCTGAGGTCATCGAAGGTTCCGGTGTCCAGCCAGGCCGTGCCGCGGGGGAGGATCTCCACATGCAGCTTGCCGCGCTCGAGGTAGGTCCGGTTGACGTCCGTGATCTCGAGTTCACCGCGGGCCGAGGGCTTGAGGTTTTTGGCGATTTCGATGACGTCGTTGTCGTAGAAGTACAGGCCAGGCACGGCGTAGTGGCTGCGTGGCTTTTCGGGCTTTTCTTCCAGCGAGAGGGCCTTGCCGTCGTCGTCGAATTCCACAACGCCGTAGGCCTTGGGATCGCGGACCCAGTAGCCGAACACGGCGCCGCCATCGATGTCGGCGTGCCGGCGCAGCTGCGTGCCCATGCCCTGGCCGTAGAAGATGTTGTCACCGAGGACCAGCGCCACAGTCTCGTTGCCGATGTGCTCGGCACCCAGCACGAACGCCTGGGCCAGGCCGTCCGGCGAAGGCTGCTGGATGTACGTGAGGTTGACGCCGAACTGGGAACCGTCGCCCAGGAGCCGCTGGAACTGCTCTGCGTCATGGGGCGTGGTGATAATGAGGATGTCCCGGATGCCCGCAAGGATCAGCGTGGACAAGGGGTAGTAGATCATCGGCTTGTCGTAGACGGGGACKAGTTGCTTGCTGATGCCCAGGGTGATGGGGTGAAGCCGGGAGCCGGTACCGCCGGCCAGGATTATTCCACGCATGGGCCCAATCCTTCCGTACCTTGGCCGGTGACAGCAAACCAGGTTCCCGTTCCGGCGCGCGCAAGGCGTGCTCGAGAGCGTGCCCAAGGCAACGGACGCCCGGGGTGCGGGGCCCTGCAAGGTAGAATTGTGGGTCTGGACTACGTGATGAAGGATGCCGGAATTGAGCGCAGCTGTACTGACACCCAAGGCAAAGCCGGCCCCGGCAGTGGGGAGCCGGCTGGACCCGCGGAAGAACAGCTTGAACCTCATCAGGCTGGTTCTCGCCTTCATGGTCCTGCTTGCCCATAGCTGGCACATCGTCGGCGCCGGCAACGGCTGGGGGTTCCGCGGCGAAAACCTTGGCGGCTGGGCGGTGGCCGGGTTCTTCGGCATCAGCGGTTACCTGATTACGGCCAGCCGCTTTGGCAGCGGGATCGGCCGGTACCTGGTGCACCGTGTCGCCCGGATCTTYCCGGGGTTCATCGTCTGCCTGATCGTCATGGCCTTCGGCTTCGCCCCGATCGCCTACGTGATCCAGCACGGCTCTCTGCACGGCTTCATGCAGACGCCCACTACGCCCTTGAATTCCATCTTCGCTAACCTGTCCCTGCGGATTGTCAGCTACGACATTGCCGGCACCCCGGCGGGCGTGCCGTATCCGGGGGCATGGAACGGCTCGCTGTGGACGCTGTACTTCGAGTTCATGTGCTACCTGTTGGTCGCCGTGATGGCGTTCATCCCCCTGGTCCGCAAGTCCTCGTGGCCGGTGGTGGCCGCGTTCATTGCCAGCGTGGCCCTGTGGGCCAACGTCGGCGTCCTCAAGCCCTATCTGCAGTCGAACCTGGACTTTGAACTMGCGGCAYGCCTGATCCCGTACTTCCTCGGCGGCGCCGTGGTGCAGGTGCTCAGCAACAAGATCGGCATCCACAAGGTGGCCGGCCCGGTCTCGATCGTGCTGGCTGCCCTGTCGATCTTCTTCGTCGACGGCTTCGGCGGGCAGCTCGCCGCGCCTTTCATTGCTTACGGGCTTCTCTGGATTTCCACGTGGCTGCCGCAGCCCGCCATTGTGGGCCGTCACGACATCTCCTACGGCGCCTACATCTACGCGTTTCCCGTCCAGCAGCTGCTGGCGGTGTTCGGGGCGTACCACTGGGGCGTCGCGTGGTTCACGGTGGCGGCCACGCTGTGCACGATCCCGTTCGCCGCGGCCAGCTGGTTCTTCGTTGAGCGCCCGGTCATGCGGCGGGCGAAAAACGCCGGCTGACCGGACGCCACGTCCCGGGCCCGCATCCCATGAGGGACCCCRGGCCCCTAGTGCCGGGCGCGCCGTCCGGAGACTCCGCGCACGCCGTCCGCCATGCCACGGAAGGCGTTGGCCAGGCGGATCCCGCGGCCGGGGGCCAGCAGCGTGACGATCGCCAGGTGGCGGTAGTCGGCCAGCAGGCCCTTGAGCGTCCACAGCGGAAAGCGCCGGCCGTACTGGCGTGCGAGCAGGATCCGGTTCCGGAAGAGGTAGTAGTAGCGCCAGTCGGCGGCCGTCCTGATCTTCAGGGGCCGGCCCGCGACGGACACGTCGCGACCAAAGAYGTTGGCTGTGGCCGGGCTGCCCAGGGCATGGTTGAGCGCGGCGTTGGGGGCCAGCACGGTGCGGAGCCCCGCGGCCTCGCACCGGAGGTGGAACTCGCTGTCCACGCCGTCGATGAACAGCGGGCCCTGGAAGAGGCCCAGCTGTTCGAGGACCGGCACCGGCACCAGCAGTCCTGACTGGATGGGTTCCCCGCCGAGCTGGATGCCGTTCAGGACCGGGCCTCGGCGCACCGGCAGGCCACGGACCGACGCCGGGGCAACCATGCCGACCGGGACGCCGGCCCCGGCGGCGGCCGCGGCGGCGGTGAGAAGCGCGTCGACGTAGCCGGGGTCCAACAGCGAGTCCTGGTCCATGGTCAGGATGTAGTCGGGCTTCGGGGCGGCCGCGAATGCTGCGGTGATTCCCGCGTTGAGCGCAGCGGCGATGCCGGAGTTGTCGGCGAGCCGCACCACACCGCAGCCCAGGCCTTCCAGCGCTGCCAGGATCCGGGCKGGGTCCCGGGGACTGCCGTCGTCGACGACCACCACTGAGTCAGCCTGGGCGAGCAGCGCGGCGGCGTTCGCCAGCACGCCGTCGTCGGGGTTGAACAAGGAAACGACGGCGGTAGTCCGAGGCACGGGAGCGTCCGTTMGGGTMAGGCGGGCTGGACGTCGGGCTGGGCGTCGATCCAGGTGGCGAGCCGGTCGATGCCCTGGGCGAGGTTGTACTGCGGGGTCCACCCGAGCACGTCCTTCGCCGCCGTGATGTCCGCCCATGCGTGCCGGACGTCGCCCTGCCGGTACTGGCCGGTGACATGCGGCGCGGGCGCGTTGTAGTGCTGTGCGATGAGCTTCGCGGCGGTGCCGATGGTCTGGAACTCGCCGGATCCGATGTCCATGGGCTCGCCCTGGACCGTGGGCGAGACGGCGCCGGCGACAATCGCGGAGGCAACGTCGTCGATCAGGATGAAGTCGCGGCGCACTTCGCCGTCCTCATATAGCGGAATGGATTTCCCGCCCATCGCCATGCGGCAGAACAGGCTCATGATGCCGGTGTACGGGTTKATCAGGGACTGGCCGGGACCGTAGACGTTCTGCAGCCGCAGGATGACGGTCTCAACACCATAKGACTTGGCCCAGGCCTGCAGGACATGTTCCTGGGCCAGTTTCGTGGCGCCGTAGACGCTGACGGGAGCCGGGAACGTCACGGAGGCTTTCATCGGCAGCGGGGTGGCGCCGGGGAAGTCCCACTGGGCCTGGTCCAGGGTGGCGCTGGTGCGCTGTCCCGGGTAGAAGGCCTTGCCGTCGGCGTCGCTCCAGGCACCCTMGCCGTACACGGCGCGGCTGGAGGACAGCACGATCCTGCGCGGAAGCTTGCCGTGGCGGTTGAGCCCGTCCAGCAGCTGCGACGTGCCCACCACGTTGACGTGCGTGTGCCGGGTGGACTCTTCGAGCGACTGGCCCGTTCCGGTCTCGGCAGCCAAGTGAATCACGACGTCGGGGGAGTGCTGGGCCAGGACCGTGTCCCAGGTCTGGGCCTCGGCGACGTCGGCAACGATCAGTTCCGCCCGCGCGTCAAGCTCCGMCGGACGCTCGCCCGTGGCATGGATCTGCGGGTGGAGGCTGTCCACCACGACTACCCGGTCGAAAGCGTCGGMGAGGGATGCGGAAATGGCGCAGCCAATGAAACCGGCACCGCCGGTGACAAGGACGGTTCCGCCGGGGCGTGCGGAGRTTTCGGAAGAAGTCACAGCGGACCTTTCGTTGCGGGGCGTTTACTTGCCGAAGGAGTGGCGCACGAGGGCGCTGACGGCTGTGGAGTTGCGGTCCAGGACGGCCTGGGGAAGCAGGGAGAGGGCATGCGCCCGGGACGTGAGCCTGAGCTTGGCGGCGCGCTTGGCCCGGCGCCAGCCGAGAGCGTCGGCCTGCTCCGCGGACAGGGCGAAGTATTCGCGTTCGCCGGCGAATCGTGAACCGTCAACGAGCTTGGTCGAGGAGGCGCTGTTGGAGTGCCGGCGGTACTGGAAGCACACCGTGGGCTCGATCAGCAGCTGATCGCCCTTGTAGATCATGTCCATGATGAGGGCGAGGTCCTGGATGATCGGGAACCCGTCCCGGAAGTCCACTTCGCGGATCTTGTCGGTCCGGAACGCGAGGGAGGGCCAGTACAGCCAGTCCCCGTGCATGAGGTTGCTGGCAATGGCCTCACCAGCGATKAGCTGCTTGCCTCGTCCCCGGGGACGGACGATCTTCTGCTTCACGGAGTCCGCCAGCGTGGCCACCACCTGGCTTTGTTCATCGATGACCTGGACCCCCGGCTGGATGATCGCCGCGTCGGGGAAGCGCCGGTGGGCGGCCAGGATCACGTCAACGTAGTTCGGCAGCAGGACGTCGTCGCAGCCCAGGATGACCATGACCTCCTKGGTGGCCATCCCGACGCACGTGCGGTAGTTCTCGGTGATGCCGGCATTGACGTCTTTGCGGATGTAGCGGACTCGCTCATCATGGATCCCGGCCATGTACTCGGCAATGTCCGTCCCGGGGTAGGCATCGTCCACGACGGTCAGGAGCCAGTCGCCGTTGTCCTGGGCCAGGACGCTGCGGACGGTTTCCTTCATGTAGCCGGGGTCGCCCCAGTAGGGAATGAAAATATCGAGGGGCATCTTAGGATTCCGTGCTTTCGGCGGGACGGTCGGTGGCGTGCGCGCGGGCCTGGGCCGCCGGCGCGGCCTCACCCGCGAGGGGATTTGCGAGGGGGTTCTTGCGGGAACCCGGGAGGGGATTCGGGACCGGATCGGGGCGGCCGGCATCCGGCGCGGACAGGTGGCGGTGCTGCTCCAGGGACTCGAGCTGGGTGCGCAGGATGGCCACCTCCTCCGCCAGGGTCCGGGTTTCGTCCTCGACGACAGAGATTTCCCAAGACAAGTGCAGGCAGACGCCCAGCAGCATGAGGATGCTCATGGCGAACAGCAGGTTGGAGGGAATCTGGACGCCGACGAATTCGGCAACGATGTTCAGCAGCCGGGGGAAGGCGGCCAGGACCAGGGTGGCGACGCCGACCACCAGCCAGAGGACGGCGTACTTCTCCCGGAGCTTTTTGCGCCGAAGCATCTCGATGACCAGGGCCACGATGGCAAGCGCCAGCAGGAAGGCTGCGATGTTTCCCATGTCCTAGGCTCCTGCGGGTTCAGCGGCCCGGGTGGCCAGTCGTGTGGGTTTCCGGGTAAGGGCGAAGAGCAGGGCGAACACGGACCTTCCGAGGTAAATGGCTGCCTTGACGGGGTTGTGGCTTGGCTTGCCGCCCTGGCGTGCCCGCATCTCCACGGGCACCTGCGTGACCGTGCAGCCTKAGCGGATGGCCACGACGAGCGAGTCGATCGTGTCGCCCAGGTATTCGGCGGGATAGTGGTCGAGGTATTGGGCGACGGCGCGCTCGTTGGCGGCCCGGAAGCCGCTGGTGACGTCCGTCAGGCGGGTCTTGGCGAGGCCGGAAATGACCTTGGCCAGCAGCTGCATGGCCCACTTCCGGGGGCCGGTGACCTTGTATTCGCCGCGGTCGGCGAAGCGGGCGCCGATGGAGATGTCCGCGTGCTGGAGGCCGKCGAGGACTTCGTCAATGTTCCGGGGATCGTGTTGGCCGTCCGAGTCGACCTGGATGACCTGGATGTAGCCGAGGCGCTGGGCGTACTTGAAGCCGGCCCGCATGGCGCCCCCGACGCCGAGGTTGAACGGCAGGTTCAGGACGGTTGCACCTGCCGCTGCCGCCTCTTGCGCCGTCGAGTCCGTGGAGCCGTCATTGACGACGAGCACGTCGTAGCGGGCATTCGTGCGGAGGACTTCCCGCACGGTGCTGCCAACCACGGCGCCTTCATTCCAGGCAGGCATGATCACCAAGACGCGCGGGGAGGGTAGGGCTTCCATATCGTCCAAACTATATCAATTGCGTGCAGGGTMCTCGCCGGCGGCGGCCGCCCGGGCGGCGTCGGGTGCCGCCCGCTTCAGCGCAGGCGCCGTTCCAACTCTGCCGGGATCCGCCCCGTCGAGCCACGCACCGCGTCCGTGAACCCTGCGACGGCGGCGCGCAAAAGCTTGGTGCGGCCCGGGCTGAAGGTAAAGCGCAGGATATGCGCCTTCAGCTCCTCCACGAGGCGCCGMAACACCCAGCCCGGATACTTGCGCAGGTAGCGCAGGGTCAACAGCGTCCCGTTCCGGCAGATGTAGTAGACCCGGCTGGGTGAGTGGTAGTTATACGAAATTTCCCGGCCCAGGACCCGCACCGGCCGGCCGAAGAGCCGGCCGGGCTCGCGCTGTCCGAGGTCGTGGGCGATGTCACAGCCCTCGCCCACCAGGACGGCGAGCCCTGCGGCACGGGTGCGCATGGTGAATTCGGAGTCGACGCCGTCGATGAACAGGGCCTCCTCGAAGGGGCCCAGCCGGTCCACGGTGGAGCGCGGGATGAGGAAACCGGACTGCATCGGATCGAAGGCGTGCACGAACCGGCCCTCGGTGTGGAGTACGGGGATGGGGTGGCCGCTGTAGGAGGCGGCCGTCACGAATCCGACGCCCATGCCGGCGGTGGTGGCGCGGGCATAGGTGGCCAGGCCCCGCCGGACGTACTCGCCGACGGGGCGCGAGTCCTGGTCCAGCGTGAGGAAGAAGTCCGGGTTCCAGTGTGTTCGCGCCGCCGCGATGCCAGCGTTCAGGGCTGCCGCGATCCCGGAGTTTTGCGGTTGCCGGACCACCAGGGCGCCGGCGTCCGCGAGGCCGGCCAGCACGGCTTCGGAGCCGTCGGGCGATCCGTCGTCCACGACGACGACGTGCGCCACCTGCTGCTGCAGGGCCCGCACGGTCTCGGTCAGGGACGGATCGGGGCGGTAGGCGGCGACGACGGCGACGACGCTGGGGGACGGATCATTCGGCGACGGATTATTCGGCGACAACGGGCTCCATGCTTTCTTTGGCGAGCAGTCGTGACCCCGGGATCAGCAGGGTCACGAACAGGATAGCTTCGCTCAGGGCCATGCCCAGCGCGATGCCGGGGGCGTTCCCGATGGACCCGGCGTAGATCATGGCCGCGACCCCGAACACGGCGGAGATCAGCGTCCAGCGCAGCACGAGGCTCTGCTGGCCGGCCGGAATGAGCAGGTTCCGGATGAACGGGGTGCTGGCGCTGAGGAAGAGGAAGGCGAGCCCGTAGTAGAAGCACAATTCGGTGGTTGCCTGGGCCTGTCCGGCGAAAAGGAGGCTGCTGACAAACGGTMCGGCGACGGTCAGGACCGCCGCGCCGATCACGCCGAGTCCGATGTGGGACCAGATAGCTGCCAGGTGGCGCCGTTTGCGGCCGGACGCCCCGCGTTCCAGGGTCCAGCCCTGGAAGGCATTGCCCAGGGCCACCACGGTGAACAGGCCGAAGCGGTACAGCGTGTCGGCCGTGGCCAGGCTGCCGGACGCCGCCGGGGCGGTCGTGGCGGTGGCAATCGGGGTGGGCGTGGAGGCGTAGGCGTTGCCGGCGAGGCTKATGCCCGCCGTCCGGCCCTGGGCCCCGAGCTCGCGGAGGGCGCCGCGGAGGTCGCGGGGCCACCAGTTTCCTCCGGGGGAGTAGGTMCGGTGAAACACKATGAGGGAGGCCAGGCTCATGGCGGCGACCAGGGCCGTGTAGTACCAGAGCTGGTGGCTGATCAGCAGCACGGGGACGGCCAGGGCGGTGGCGATGAAGCGCGGAACGGTGTCGTAGACGGCCAGCAGCCGCGGCTGGCCCAGCCCGATGCAGAACCACGACGGCGACATCCCCGCGAACGCGACCGCCCAGGCCATGGCCACGGCTTCCCAGCGGAATGCGGGAACGGCCACGAGTGCGGCGACGGCCGCGGCGGCGGGCAAGGTGAGGACGAGCAGCAGCAGCCGGGTCCGGATGCTGCGCAGGTAGACCCRGGCCCGGTCCGCGCTGCTGGCCGACCGGGCGACGGCGACGGGCCCGTCCACGTTCCAGCCCCACATCAGGATGGTGGCGGCGAAGGTGCCGATTGCCTGCCCCGAGATGACGCTGGAGATTCCCTCGCCGCCGACGAAGCCGGAGATGACCGGGAGCAGCAGKAGCGGGGTGATCAAGGACAGCAGGGGCAGAACGGTGAACCCTGAAAGTCGTAGCAGTACGGTTCTCATTCKAGCCGGAATCCTTGTTTCTTAGACATCGTCCCTCGATCCTACGGGATGCCCGGCCGCTGCCCGCGGTCCCCTAGGATGGTGCAGATGAACGATCAGAACCGGTTGCCCGACGTTCCGCTCCGGGCCAGCATCTGCATGGCAACGTACAACGGTGCGGAGTTCGTGGAGGAGCAGCTCGCCTCGATCCTGGCCCAGCTGGGCCCCGACGACGAGATCGTGATCGTGGACGACGCGTCCACGGATGACACCGTGGCAAGGATCCGGCAGCTCGCTGATCCCAGGATCCGCCTGATCGAGGCCGCCGCCAACCAGGGGTACGTCCGCTCCTTCGAGCAGGCCGTGCGGGCCAGCMGCGGCGGAGCGATCTTCCTGGCCGACCAGGACGACGTCTGGATCGAGGGCCGGCTGGACGCCATGCTGGAAGCCCTGGCCACGCACGCCGTMGTGGCCAGTAACTTCGATGTGCTCGGCGGCGGCGACCGGCCCCCGATTCCCCGGCTCCGCGCGGCCGACAGCAGCCGCCACCGGGCCAACCTCTGGGGCATCATGGTCGGCTACCGCGCCTACTACGGCTGCGGGATGGCCTTCCGCCGCGAAGTGCTGCCCAGCTTCGTCCCGGTGCCCGCGTACCTGCACGAGTCCCACGACCTCTGGCTCGCAATMCTCGGCAACACCGCAGGTTCCATCCGCCACCTGGACGCCTCGACCCTGCTGCGGAGGCTGCACGAGAGCAATGCCACCCCGCGAGGCTGGCGCTCGCTGCGCGTCATCCTGGCCGCACGGGTGGTCCTCCTGCGCCTCATGGTCG
Source organism: Arthrobacter sp. 10T413_2 (assembly GCF_056394205.1). Taxonomy (NCBI): domain Bacteria; kingdom Bacillati; phylum Actinomycetota; class Actinomycetes; order Micrococcales; family Micrococcaceae; genus Arthrobacter; species Arthrobacter sp. 10T413_2. The sequence continues at coordinate 15,808 of NZ_JBFTHK010000012.1, forward strand.
AGGCCCGCCGGAGGCTCCGCGCGGCGTCGGCGCGGACATAGCCTCCAGGAGCCCAGCCGAGGACCACGAAGGCCCGGGACCGATGCGGTCCCGGGCCTTCGTGCGTMAGGCGTCCCTGAAAGTCGTTCGTCCCTAGAAGTAGGAGACATCCACCGTCCGCGTGGCGAGGCTGTTGGTCAGCTGCCAGCTGTTGCCGCGCACGATGCCCACGGTGGTCCGTTTGTCACCGTTCCAGTCGCCCGTGATGGGACGGTCGGTGCTGACCCCGAAGGCGATGAAGTTGGAGACGACGGGGGACTTGATCCGGTTGCTGAGCCACCATTCGCCGTTGCGCCACACCCCGATGCTGGTCTTTCCGTCGCCGTCCCAGTCGCCGACGATCGGCGTGTCGGAGGGAATCCCGAATCCGGTGTACTCATTGACCACCGGATTGTTGACGTTATAGCTGACCTGGAAGCTGGAGTTGCGCCAGATGCCGATTCCGTCGCGGCCGGCGCCGCTCCAGTCGCCAACGATCGGGGTGTCGGAGCCGACGCCGAAGCCCACCACCTTCGTGATGGCCATGGTGTTKAGGTCATCGACGAGCCACCACATGCCGTTCCGGAAGATACCGATACCGGCGCGGCCGTCACCGTTCCAGTCGCCGACCACGGGCTTGTCGCCCGGCATGCCGTAACTGAAGCAGCGCCGCGGGGCGGAGGGCATCTGCAGGCACCAGAACCCGTCCTTGAACCAGCCGGTGTAGGACTTGCCGTCGCCGGCCCACTTGCCGCTGAGCAGCGTGGCGCCGGGTATGAGGCCGATCGGGTAGGTGTCAGGGGTGGAAGCGAGTTTGCGCAGCTGGTCCAGCGAGCCGTTGAAGACGTTCTGGTCGCCGGGGAACGTGGCCTTGACGGTCTGGGAAGCGTCGGCGTAGGCGTTGGCATACTGCCACACGGTGTAGGTGGGCCACCCGCCGGGGACGGCCGGTGCATTGGTGTAGTAGGAGGCMAGCCACAGGGGGTTGGTCTGGCTGAATTCGCTGGTGTTGCCCAGGCAGTCGCGCCAGAAGTAGTAGCTCGTGTAGATCATGGCCTGTTTGTTGGTCATGCGGTACACGGTCTGGGTGAAGTCACGGACCCAGGTGGCCAGCTGCCCCGGCGTGGCACCGTAGCAGCGGTTGAGGCCGGCATAAGGGTTGTCCTCGATGTCCAGGACCGGGGGCATCGTGATGCMGTCGGCGGACCAGCCGCCGCCGTTGTTGACGAAGAACTGGGCCTGGGCAGCGCCGCCGGAGACATCCGGCCGGCCGAAGTGGTAGGCCCCGCGGAGCAGACCGACGGAACTCGCGCCCGTGTACTGGGGCCCGAATTGGCTGTTCACGTAGCTGGTGCCCTCCGTGGCCTTGACGTAGGCGAAGCGGGCACCGTTGGCCTTGACGGAGGACCAGTTGACGCTGCCCTGCCACGAACTCACGTCCAGTCCCAGAGGCTGCCCTCGGGTGTCCAGCGGCTGCTCCGCCACCCACGGCTCGGTCGCCTGGGTCACGGCGGCCTGCTGCGTCTTGGCCATGGCCGCCGATGCCGACGCCGGATTCAGTCCGGCCCGCCCCATGGTTGCCTGGCCCTGTTGCGGGGCGGCCCCGGCTTCCGCCGTGGCCGGAGCGGATGACGGCGACGCCGCTGCCGTCGCCGCTTGCGCCGTGGCTTGGGGAGTGGTGGCCTGCGCGGTGGTGCCCGGGGCGCTGGTCTTTGCGGTCGCGCTGGTTGTCGCCGTCGCTGTCGGTTTGGGGGTCGCTGTGGCCGCGGGCGCAGCGGCGGTGGCGGTCGGGGAGGGGCTGGGAGCAGGTGCCGCAGATGCAGGATTAGMCCAGGTCAGCGCCAGCGCGAAGGGAAGGCAGAGTGCCGCCGCGGTCCGTAGTTTGTGGATTTTGATAGTCGTCACCATTACTCCGGAGGATCTGGACAGAGGMCAAGATCACCCCCGTATGTGCGTAAAGAGTAACCAATTGCCCTCAGTGTTACCACTGTGGCCAATGTTGCTTTTGGTGTGTCCCGCGTCGGGACGGGAGAAAATCGTCAGCCGGTAAGCTGGCCTAATGCAGAAACTCCTCGTCACCGGCGGTGCCGGTTTCATCGGTTCCAATTTTGTCCACTACGTACTGGAGAACACCGACCACCACGTCACGGTCCTCGACAAGCTCACCTACGCGGGCAATGTGGAGTCGCTGGCGGGCCTTCCGGCAGACCGCTTCACGCTGGTGCAGGGGGACATCTGCGACGCCGCAGTGGTTGACGGCCTGGTTGCCGGGACGGACGTCGTGGTTCACTACGCGGCGGAATCCMACAACGACAACTCGCTGCACGATCCCCGCCCGTTCCTGGACACGAACATCATCGGGACATACACCCTGATCGAGGCGGCACGGAAGCACAACAAGCGCTTCCACCACATCTCCACGGACGAGGTGTACGGCGACCTCGAGCTCGACGATCCGGAGCGGTTCACCGAGAACACGCCCTACAACCCCTCAAGCCCGTATTCCTCCACCAAAGCGGGTTCGGATCTGCTCGTCCGGGCCTGGGTGCGGTCCTTCGGCCTGCAGGCGACCATCAGCAACTGCTCGAACAACTACGGCCCGTACCAGCACGTGGAGAAATTCATTCCGCGCCAGATCACCAACGTGATCGACGGCATCCGCCCCAAGCTGTACGGCAAGGGCGAGAACGTCCGGGACTGGATCCACGCCAACGACCACTCGTCCGCCGTCCTGGCGATCATCGCCAAGGGCCGGATCGGCGAGACCTACCTGATCGGCGCCGACGGCGAGAAGAACAACAAGGACGTCGTCGAGCTGATCCTCAAGCACATGGGCCAGGCGCCGGATGCCTACGACCACGTCGTGGACCGCCCCGGCCACGACATGCGCTACGCGATCGACTCCTCCAAGCTGCGCAACGAACTCGGCTGGGAGCCGAAGTTCTCCAACTTCGACGCCGGCATCGAAGACACCATCGCCTGGTACCGGAACAACGAGGACTGGTGGCGTCCGCAGAAGGCCGCGACCGAAGCCAAGTACAAGGAACAGGGCCAGTAGATCATGTCGATCGAGTTCTCGAAGAAGCTCACAGCACACGAAACCCCGATTCCCGGCGTCGTCCTGTACGATCTTCCGGTCCACGGCGACAACCGGGGTTGGTTCAAGGAAAACTGGCAGCGGGAAAAGATGGTGGCGCTCGGCCTGCCGGACTTCCGCCCGGTGCAGAACAACATCTCCTTCAACGAGTCGGCGGGCACCACCCGCGGCATCCACGCCGAGCCGTGGGACAAGTTMATTTCCGTGGCCACCGGCCGGATTTTCGGYGCCTGGGTGGACCTGCGCGAAGGCCCGACGTTCGGCGCCGTGTTCACTGCCGAAATGGATCCCAGCCAGGCCATCTTCATTCCCCGCGGGGTGGGGAACGCCTTCCAGACGCTGGAGGACAACACCGCCTACACCTACCTCGTCAACGACCACTGGTCCGCCGATGCCCAGGGCCAGTACACCTTCCTGAACCTCGCCGACGAGACCGCGGCCATCAGCTGGCCCGTGCCGCTGGAGCAGGCCGAGCTCTCGGACAAGGACAAGGCACACCCGCGCCTGGCGGACGTGACCCCGATKCCGCCGAAGAAGGTCCTCGTGGTCGGCGCCGACGGCCAGCTCGGCAAGGCCCTGCGCAAACAGTACGACGGCGACGCGTCCGTTGAGTTCGCCGGCCGCGGCGAGTTCGACCTCGGCAGCGAGGACGCCTTCACAGGGCGCAACTGGAAGAACTATTCCGCGATCATCAACGCCGCGGCCTACACGGCGGTGGATGCCGCCGAGTCGGCCGAAGGCCGTGCGGCGGCCTGGGCGGTMAACGTCACAGCCGTGGCGCGGCTGGCCCGCACCGCCGTCGAACACGACCTCACACTGGTCCACGTGTCCTMGGACTATGTCTTCGACGGCACGCGCGCCACACACGACGAGTCGGAGCCCCTGGCGCCCCTGGGCGTCTACGGCCAGACCAAAGCCGCGGGCGACGCCGTCGTCAGCGTGGTGCCCCGGCACTACATCGTGCGCACGAGCTGGGTGATCGGCGAAGGCAACAACTTMGTCCGCACCATGGCMTCGCTGGCGGAACGCGGCATAGAGCCGTCGGTGGTGGACGACCAGATCGGGCGGCTGAGCTTCACGGAGGACATCGCCGCCGGCATCCGGCACCTGCTGGAGTCGGGCGCCGCGTACGGCGTCTACAACCTCAGCAACGACGGCGAGCCGCAGTCCTGGGCGGACATCGCCGCGGACGTCTACGAGCTCGCCGGCAAKCCGCGGGAGGCCGTGACGGGTGTCAGCACGGAGGAGTACTTCAAGGGCAAGGCCGTCTCGCCGCGCCCGCTGAACAGTGCCCTCGAGCTGGACAAGATCAAGGCCGCCGGGTTCGTCCCGCCGCTGTCCTCGGACCGGCTCAGGGCGTACATGGGGGCAACAGTTCCCCAKCACTKAGGCTTGGCCGTGCGGTTCAGCTTAGAATCAGCACGCGAAAAAGACCCGTTCACGCGCATTGTGAACTGCTCCCCGAAAGTTGGACTGAGAATTCAGTTCTGACTTTCGGGGAGCAGTTTTATGTATGAGAGCAGTTCGTTATCCGGGGAGCAACGCGAGGCCGCGGTAGCGTTGTTCGAGGCCGGCTGGGGCGCCAAATCCGTGGCAACAAGGCTAGGGGTGGGCGCCCGGGCTATCAGCGGGTTATATGGCCGGTGGAGAGTTCGCGGAGGTACGACGCTAGTGACCAAGCCAACCAAGCGGTTGTTCTCGTTCGAGTTCAAACTCGACGCGGTGCGTCGGTTTCAGGCTGGGGAGAGCAAGGTCGCTCTGGCGAAAGAGCTCCAGTTGTCCTCTCCGGAGCTGATCAAGAAGTGGGCGCGCCAGTACAGGAACGAGGGCGAAGACGGGCTGCGCCCGAAGCCCAAGGGCCGCCCGAAAACAGCTCCCGGCACTGCGGGCAAGCCTGAATCAGAGTTGCAGCAATTACGCCGCGAGAACGAGCGTCTGCGGGCGGAAGTGGCCTTCCTGGGAAAAGTGCAGGCCTTGAGGGACGAAGAACGGCCGTAAAGATCCGCGCCGTCATCGCTCTCAAGGCCGAACACCGCCTCGACGTGCTCCTGGAGGTCGCGGGGTTGGCCCGGTCGACATTTTTCTATCACCAGGCCCGTCTCCAGGCTCCCGACCCGCAAGCGGCACTCAAGTCCGCGGTCACGGAGATCTTCGAGAACAACCATGGCCGGTACKGGCACCGCCGCATCCACACCGCACTGCTCAAGCAAGGATGGATGATCGCGAAGAAGACCGTGCTGAAGCTGATGCGCTCGCTGCGGCTGGTCTGCAAGGTCCGGCGGAGGAAGCGCTACGCCTCCTACCAGGGCGAGCAGGGTGTCCTTGCTTCGAACCTGCTGAACCKGGAGTTCGACGCCGATGCCCCGAACCAGAAGTGGGTGACCGATGTGACCGAATTCAGCGTGGGCGACCGGAAGCTCTACCTCTCACCGGTCATGGACCTGTTCGACCGGCAGATCATCTCCTACTCGATCGGCATCTCCCCGAACCTGGAACTCACCAACGCTTCGCTGCGCGAGGCCCTCGCATGCCTCGGACATGGTCAGCAGCCGCTTGTGCATTCGGACCAGGGTTTCCAGTACCAGCACGTCTCGTGGCGCACTCTCCTGGAGAGCGCAGGCGCCGTGCAATCGATGTCCCGCAAGGGCAACTGCTATGACAACGCGGTGATGGAGAACTTCTTCGGTMACCTTAAGGAAGAGCTCTTCCACCGCGTCCGGTTCCTCAGCACTGACGCGCTGGCGGCGCAGCTGAAGGAATACATCCGCTGGTACAACACCGAACGGATCTCGACAAAGCTCGAGGGCCTGAGCCCGGTGCAATACCGGGCCCAGGCCCTCGCGGCTTAGGATCTTATTTGGCCAGTCCAACTTTCGGGGACCAGTTCATTGCGTGGACGGGTCTTTTTAGTGCGCGCGCCGCGGGAGCAGGCGGGCTCAGCCGGCCGCGGCAGCGGGACGCTTGCGGGCTCGCCTGGTCCTGGACGGCCACGGCCGCTTCGGGAGCAGAGCATGGCCCGGGAACAGGTAGCTGAACAGCTTGGAGGCGCAGAGCAGGACTGCCGCGGTGAACGCCAGGGTGAGGACCTCCCAGGTCAGCGGTGGCTGCCAGCCCGGCACGGTGAACATGGTCTGCCAGTTGGCCGTTTCCTGGATGCCCACAACATAGCGCCGGAGAACGTTCACAAAGGCATAGGCGTGCGCGACGCAGCCGGCCACCAGCAGGATCCGGGCAATGGTCATGCTCTGCGGCCGCTGTCCGAACGGGCGGAACCGCATGGCGAGCCCGGCCGAGATGACCGCGATCGTGAACAGCGGCAGGCTGTACCGGCCCTGCCAGATGAAGCCGGTGGTGTTGATGAGGGCCGCCTGCACCACGGCAGGGACCACCGCCAGCAACGCGACCGCCACCCAGAAGGCAGCCTGCAGCCGGTAGGGCCGGACCAGCATGACCGTGAGCATGAGCCCGATGAGCAACATGCTCCAGAACATCTGGACGRCCTGCGGAACCGGTGCGTCCAGCCACCCCGCAACGCCGATGTACTGGCCGACAAAGTCGAAGGACTTGTCCATCATCGTCAGGAACGCGTTGTACGGCCGCACCTCGCCGGCGACGTTGGAGATCCCGGCCGGGGCTTCGCCGGCCGAAGCCGGTGCCCGGAGCATCAGGAAATTCCACGCCACGCCCAGGACGATGCCCACCGTGGCCAGTGCGGTTACTACCAGCACCACCMGGTTCCTGAAGATGGCGACGATATCAGCGCGCCGGAAGAAGAGGCAGGCAACGATCGCGCCGCACAGCAGCCACAACAGGGATATGTTGCGGGTGTTCGCGAGAGTCGCGGCCGCGATGCCGACCGTCAGGATGCCCGGGCGGGCGCGCTCCAGGTGCCGCGAGTTCTCCAGCACGGACACCAGCCCGCAGAAGGCCGCCATGGAGGCCGCGATTTCCAGCGAATTCGGATTGATGCCGCTGCCCAGGAACAGGACCATCGGCGTCGTCGAAATGGCGGCCGCGACGAGCGGCCACTTGGGGTGGCGCAGCCGGTGCAGGGCCGTGAAACCGGCTGCGTAGAAGGCTGCGGACAGCAAGCCGCTGACGATGCGCATGGCGTAAATCGCCGGGGCCCCGGACATGACGAGGCTGGGCAKCCCGACCAGCCAGTAGTAGAAGGGGTTGTACAGTCCGGCCGACGTCACACCGATGGTGAGGTCGTTGTCATCGAGGGGGATCGCCGGGGCGCAGCCTGCCGGTTTCGTCACCTGGAAGGGGAAGCACATCTGCGCCTGCACGTTGGCGATGTAGGACGGAACCTGCACATGGACGCCGTGGCCGTACGATTCGCCGGGGCCCKGGAAGAACTGGCCCCGGGATACTGCGGCCGCCTTGATGGTGTGCGAGGGTTCGTCCGGATAGGCCATGAGGGGGGTGGCCAGGATCCACAGGGTGATGAGGAGGGACAGAAGGGCGAAGACCGGAAGGAAGAAGCCCATGCCGCCGCGGGTGGTTGCCGACAGCGCGAACCGCCGAGCCTTCCCGGGCCGGGCGCCGGGCACGGAGCCTGCTGGTGACGTGCGGGCCGCCTCGGTTGCGTGAATCACTGTGCGTCCCCGATCGTGTCAATCAGCTTTTTGGATTCCCGAATGGCCTCTTCGCTGGGGGAGGCGACATTGGCGAAATACGTTGAGGACACCTGGCCGTCGGAACTGAGGACAAAGGTGCCCCAGGACTTTACGAGCGTGCTCAGTTGGTGGTTTGAATACTCACCGCAGAAGGCCTGATAGCCGACGACGCCTAGGGCGTAGCCTTGGTTGCTTGTCTCGGGGAGAGTGAATTCCACCCCGGTGGGCAGTGTCCTGGTGGTGCCCTCMTGGGCKGCAACCGCGGCGGAGTCCTTGGACATACGGACGTAACCTCCGCCGAAGGAGAGCAATGCGGTTTCGAAGCGGCTGCCGATCGAGCCGAGGTCCATGAACGCGATGCCGCCGGGGGTCTTGTCGACCTTGTCGGCAAGGTCGGAGTGCTTCTTGACGGTGACGGCGTTGCCGGTCTTCGGCCAGGTGTCGGATACCCCCGAGGTCCACGCGTGGTCGGCGCTGAGGTACTTCGTGGCCGCTGCCGTTTCCACGCTGGGCTCCGTGGCCACGATGGGGGCGATGTCGTCCGAGGGAAGGGTGATGTCGGGGTTGATGTCCGCGATCTCACGCGCGTCCCAGCGGGTGATGGAGCCGGAGAAGATCCCGGCGAGGACTTCGCGGGTCAGCTTGACGTTCCGAAGGCTCGGATTGTTGAGCGCGACCCCGATGGAGGTCACGGAAACGGGAACGGAGAATGCGCCTTCCGGCCCGCACACGTCCTTCGTGCGGTTCTGCTGCTCCGGTGTCAGCGGACCGTCCAGCGCGGCGAAGTAGGCCTGGCGCGTGGCCAGTGCCGTCAGCCCGACGTCGGATCCGTCCGGGGAGTAGTTGAGCGACGTGGCGGTGAGTTCCTTGCTCCAGGCGTTGCTCCAGGCCTCGATCGGCCCCTTCTGCACGGGCGTTCCGATCGCGGTGAGGGATCCCCGGACGTCGCTGACGGGCGTTCCTCCGGAGCAACCGGTCACTCCGATTCCCAACAGCAGAATGCAGGCGAGAACTCCACCTGTGGACCGATTGCGCAAAGAATTTCCCTTCCTGTTCCGGAATGCCTCCGAAACCGTTCCTTATTACCCTAGCCGGTCCCGCGGTGTCKAGGGGTTGCYGGAACACGTCACCAGAGTCTGCGCGGCACGCGGCGCTGGTCTAGACTTGCCGGATGTCCCGGTGGATGAAAGCGCCCGGACACATCAACGATTACAGGCGGTATGTTCGAACAATGGGGATTGAATTGTGAGCCTTGCTCACCGCATGAAGACCATTGTGCGCGACGGTTTCCTGGTCAAGTTCCTCGTGGTGGGAGGGCTTTCCTTCGCCATCGACCTCGGACTCCTGGCCCTCCTCCACGAGGTGKGCAACGTCGATCTGTGGATTGCCACCCCGATCGCCTTCCTCACCAGCCTGGTCTTCAACTTCTTCGTCCAAAAGAACTTCACCTTCCAGTCCGGCGCCCGGGCCCATGTCAGCTTCATCAAGTACGGGGCACTTGTGGCGTTCAATGTCGTGGCAACCGACGTGATCGTCAATCTCGCCGCAKGGGCCGGCCAGTCCTACGCGCTCGGCAAGGTCATTGCAACCATCGCCACGACCGCCTGGAACTTCCTGCTCTACAAGCACTGGATCTTCAAGCCCGCGCCGGAGCAAGACGGCGACATCGTCGACCTCGACKCCTCCGCGACCCCTGCCAGCGGCCCTCATCATCGGGATTAGCTGAGGCTGCTTCCGTCTTGGATGGTCTCCCCGGCCGGGGGCTGGCCGGGCGACAATTGGCGGTACAGCAGGACTCCCGCCACGGCTGTCACGACCAGATAGGCAAGAGCCAGGGGAAGCCAGCCCAGCGGCGGCTCCCACTTGGCTGCCCCGAACATGTCCGCCCAGTTGGCTTCGGTGGATATTCCGACTCCGTACCTGCGCAGGGCATTGGCGAACACCGCGGTGTGCGCGGCCGCGGTCAGCCCGATCGCCCACATTGCAATTCTCTGCGCGAAGAGCGAGTCAGGAAACGGGCGGTTGCGCAGGGCCAGTCCCGCGGCCAGCAGCATCGGGACAATCACGGGCAGAAGGTAGCGGCCTTGCCAGATGTAGCCCAACTCCGTGACCACCTGCGCCTGAAGGATTGGCGGGATGGCGATCGCGGCGGCGAGCAGCACAATGAATCCGAGCCGAGGGCGCCAGGGCCTGACGGACACCGCGGCGACCATGAGTGCCCCGGTGAGGCAGGACCACCAGAAATAGACGCCGGTGGGACCGTTGGTGTCMAGCCATCCGAGCTGGGMCACGTAGGAGGCCGCGATGTCGAATGTCCGCTCAGCCATGGTGCCGAAAGCTTGCTCCGGGGTGACGGTACCGGGAGTGCCCAGCAGGCTGGCGAGGGTGTTGGCCGTCTTGAGCCACAGGAGGCCGCAGGCCGCTGCCACGGCAATCAGGGCCGCCATGGCCAGGACGAGCTTGTTCTTCACCAGGAGCAGCAGATCCCGGGGCGGGAACATGAGCAGGGCGGCAATGACCGCCAGGGCAAGCCACAGCAGTGACAACGACCGGGTGTTGGCCAGGACGGCGGCCGCGACCCCAACAACAACGATGTTGAACCGGAACCGGGACAGCTCCCGCACATTCTCCAGGACCAGGCACAGGTTCACGAACACTGCGGACGTGGTGACGATCTCCAAGGCATTCGGGTTGATGGATCCGCAGAGGTAGAGAACCATGGGCGTAACGGCGATCCCCGCGGCCGCGACGGGCCAGCGCYGGTTGGCGAACTGGGTGGTGGCGAAGAGCGTGGCAGCGAGGAACAAAGAGCACAGGAGCCCGCTGAGGATCCGCATGGCGTAGACGGCCGGCGCGCCGCTCAGGATGGTGGAGGGCAGGCCCACCACMAGGTAGTACAGGGGGTTGTAGTTACCGGCGGACGTGCCGGCCCTCGTCGGCTGCCGGTCCGCGGAATTCAGTCCGGGGGAGCAGTCCGCGGTGACGATCACTTTGAAGGCGAAGCAGGTTAGGGACTGGGTGTCGGCGATGTACTTGGGCACCACCACCTGAAGCTGTTCGYCCTGGGTCTGTCCGGACGTGCCGAGGAACTGCCCCCGGGCCACGGCGGCGGCCTTGATCGTGTGGGCCGGTTCGTCGGGGACCGACATCAGGGGAGACGCGAGGCTCCACAACGTGCTGAATATCGACAGGATCAGGAAGATCATGCCGAAGCGCAGGACCGGTGCGGGAGGCCTGGACTGCGCCGGATTCGCCTGGCGGGGCCGCTGCGCTTTGCGCAAGGGAAGACTCATGAATTCAGTGCACCGTTTCACAGTGATGAGACGCGTCCAGCGCCCTTGAAGCGCCCCGCCGGAATACTGCTCATGAAGATTCGCGCAGAACACCGCGTCGGGACGCCGGGGCCCGTCTGTCCCCCGTCGATCGTAGGGCTACCAAGCACCCGGCACAAAAGCGCTGTCCGCCCGACCGGCCGCTCCGGCTCGGTCCAGACGTGAGGCCAATGAGCCTGCTGTGACCGGTGAGAAAGGTGTTATTCCGCCACGGTGACGGTTATCCACATAAGGCCGCCGCACCCCTTGTCCGGCCGGGCAGTGCMGCCTAGGTTTAAGCCACTTTCATCGCCTCGGCAGTGGGGCGTCAGTCATATTGGGGGCCGTATGGAGGCTGTTCGCATTGTCGAGGACGAGGTCCGCGAGCTGATCCGCCGGCGCGGTCTGGACMCCTTGCGGCAGTCCGGGGAGGTCCGGCGCCTGGTCGAAGCGGCGGTCAGCGACTACGACGAGCGGGCCTTGCTGGCGCCGCTGCCGCCACTGGGTCMGTTGGAGTCGGCACGGAGATTCGTCTACGACGCYGTGGCAGGCTTCGGCGCATTGCAGCCCCTCTTGGACGATCCGGGCATCGAGGAAATCTGGCTCAATGCGCCCAGCGAAATCTATGTGGCGCGCAACGGCGAATCGGAGCTGACTTCTGTGTCGTTGACGGATCAGCAGGTCCGGGACCTCGTGGAACGGATGCTGAAGAGCTCCGGCCGTCGGCTGGACATGTCCTCCCCGTTCGTGGATGCGGCGCTCCCGGACGGCTCACGTCTGCACGTGGTCATCCCGGACGTCACCCGGCGGCACTGGGCCATCAATATCCGCAAGTTCGTGGTCAAGGCCAGCCGGCTGGAGCACCTGGTGGAGCTGGGAACGCTGACCCCGCAGGCGGCCAGGTTCCTCGGTGCGGCCGTCGCCAGCGGCCTCAACATCCTGGTCTCAGGCGCCACCCAGGCCGGCAAAACCACCATGCTGAACTGCCTCGCGGCGAGCATCGGCACCCGTGAGCGGGTCATCACGGTGGAGGAGATCTTCGAACTGCAGTTTCCGCTCCGCGACGTCGTGGGCCTGCAGTGCCGGCAGCCGAACCTGGAGGGGCAGGGGGAAATTCCGCTGCGGCGGCTCGTCAAGGAGGCCTTGCGCATGCGGCCCGACCGGCTCGTGGTGGGGGAGGTCAGGGAGGCTGAGAGCCTTGACATGCTCATAGCCTTGAATTCGGGTCTTCCCGGGATGTGCACCGTCCATGCAAACTCCGCGCATGATGCAGTGACGAAGATTTGCACGCTGCCGTTGCTCGCCGGCGACAACATTTCCAGTGCCTTCGTGGTTCCGACGGTGGCGTCCTGCATCGACCTGGTGGTCCACTGCAGCCGGCACGCCAACGGGCGCCGGCAGGTCACCGAGATCCTGTCGCTGGGCCGCCGGGTGGAAAACGGAATCATCGAATCCTCCATGGTGTTCACGACGTCGGACGGGCAGCTTCTGCCGAAGGCCAACTCGATGCCCGCCGCGGAAAAGTTCGCCCGCTCCGGMTATGACGTCGCGGCGCTGCTGGAGCCGCGCTAATGGCGMCGCTCCTGGGGATGCTGGRCGGGGCCGGACTTCTGTTGATCTGGTGGTCCGCGTGGGAGCAGCCCGGTATCTCCCGGCGCAAGTCCCGGACCAGCAGGGTTGAGGATCTGCTGCGGACGGCGGGGATCGAAAAGGTCAGCGCGGCAGGCCTGCTCGCCTCGTGCCTCGGGGTCGGCGTATTTACAGCCCTGGTCTTCTTCGCAGTGACAGCGTCGTGGCCGATCTCGGGATGCTTTGGCCTGTTTGGCGGCTGGCTGCCGATGGCGATCGTCCGGTGGCGGGCACGGAAGCGCACGGCCATCCTCCGCCAGCTCTGGCCCGACGTCGTGGACCACCTCCGGTCAGCCATCAGGGCCGGCCTGTCACTGCCCGAGGCCCTGATCCAGCTTGGCGAGAAAKGCCCCGTGGAGCTTCGCCACGTGTTCGTGGACTTCGGCTCCGACTACCGTTCCGGGGGCCAGTTCGATCCCTCGCTCACCCGGCTCAAAGAACGCCTGGCCGATCCCGTGGCGGACCGGATTGTCGAGGCGCTCCGGCTCACCCGGGAGGTGGGCGGCTCTGATCTCGGGCGACTCCTCGGCACCCTCGCCGAATTCTTGCGGGAGAGCGCCCGGACCCGGAGTGAGTTGGAGGCCAGACAGTCCTGGACCGTCAACGCCGCCCGGCTTGCCGTCGCGGCGCCCTGGATTGTGCTGGTGCTGCTGGCCAGCAGGCCCGAGGCCGTGATGGCCTACAACACCGCGGCCGGGGCGGCGGTCCTACTGGGCGGTCTGACTGTCTCTTTGATTTCCTACGCCATCATGTTGCGGATCGGTGCGCTGCCGGACGAGCAGCGGGTGCTCCGATGACCGGCCTGATGGCGGGTGCCACGGTATGCGGCTCAGTCCTCGGGGCCGGACTCTGGCTGTTCMTCGTGCGGCTTCCCTTCATGCGTMCGACGGCGTTCGTCGAACGTATCGGTCCGCAATTGAGAACCCACAACCTGGAATCCCGGCTCCTGCGGACCGCCCCGCGCAATGTCACGCCGTTCGGGCCGCTGGACAGGATTCTCCGTCCGGCGATCCGCGACGGCGTTAGATCACTAGGCCKAATCAACMTTGGTGCGACGGCCTTGAACCGCAGGCTTGCCCGCGCCGGGAGCGCCAAGACGGCGGTGGACTTCCGGGCCGAACAGCTCGTGTGGGCGGCCGGCGGCTTTGTCCTCGCCGTCGGCTTCGTGGCCCTCGCCGGCAGTCTCGGCCGCTTCAGCCCGTTCGTMGCGGTGGTGGGCGTCGTGGGGAGCGCCGTGGGCGGGTTCCTGCTCCGGGACTACCTGCTGGGAGCGCATATCAAGAAACGGGAGGCGCTGATGATGGCGGAGTTCCCCAGCATCGCCGAACTCATGGCCCTCGCTGTCAGTGCCGGGGAAAGCGCCACCGGCGCGCTGGACAGGGTCTGCCGCAGCGCCCGGGGCGAGCTGTCGCACGAATTCAGCCGCGTCCTCACCGAGACCCGGGCCGGGAAGCCTCTCGTGGAGGCCCTGCGGGAGTTCTCGGCCAGGACGGATCAGGGACCCCTGCTCCGTTTCGTCGACGGAATGATCGTGGCCGTGGAACGCGGAACACCCCTGGCCGACGTCCTACGGGCGCAGGCACAGGATGTCCGGGACACAGCCAAAAGGGAACTCATGGAATCCGCCGGCAAGAAGGAKATCGGGATGATGGTGCCTCTCGTCTTCGGGGTGCTTCCGCTAACAGTCATCTTCGCCGTGTTCCCCGGCCTGGCCGCCATCAGTCTCGGACTCTAGGAGCCGCCAGCCCAGCCCAGCCCGGACGCGGCGCAGACGGCCTTGCAGGCCGCAAGGCCGGAATTCAAGAAAAGCCATACGACGACGGAAGAGGATACGAAGAACGTCCCGCAGTCCGGGACTTGCCGGCCCGGATGCGACGCCAGGATCTGCACCGAAGCATCACCAGGATTCGGGCACGAAGCGCAGGAAACCAGACGCACCAGATCGATAGCAGTACCGGAAAGACAGAAGCAGCAGGAAGACAGAAGCACCGGAATTACAGAAGCTCCGGCGAGACAGAAGCACGAAACCAGAGAGATCAGGCACGAGAAAAACCAGGAAAGAGGACACCGTGAAGAACTTCGGARCCCGGATGGCATTGATGGCGCTGAGCATGGTGACGTGGCGGTCTGTMGCGTCGCGGCTGCGGCCGGGGGACCACCGTGCCGGGGGAGCAGGCCATCCGGAGCGGGGGGATGTGCCCGGCTGGGTGATGATCACCCTTATGTCCGCAGTCCTCGTGGCCGCCCTTCTGGCCCTCGCCGGTCCGGCGCTGGAGGGGCTCTTCAACCAGGCCATGGATAAGGTCGGACAGTAGCAGGTGGCGGCACAGGGCGCGGGGCACGGCACCGGGCTCCGGTCCATCACAGACAGTGAGCGTGGGGCCGCCGTGGTGGACTTCGTGCTGATCGGCGCGCTGCTCACGGTGTTCTTCCTCGCGATCGTCCAGCTCACCTTGGTCCTCCATGTCCGGAACACGCTGATAGACGCCGCCGCCTCGGGGGCCAGATACGGCACGCTGGCGGACCGCAACTCCGGGGATGCCCGGGACCGGACGGTCCAGCTGATCAAGGCGGCGCTGAACCCCGATTTCGCCCGGGACGTGGCCACCAGCGAGTCCACGTACCAGGGMATCCGCACGCTGGAAGTCACTGTCCGTGCGCCCTTGCCGGTCATCGGCTTTATCGGTCCACKGGCGCTCTTGGAGGTGAAGGGCCATGCGGCCATCCAGCCTTAACCGCGCAGCGCCCCGTCCAGTCCGGGTCGTCCCTCTTGCCGGGGGCGACGGCGCCTCCCCGGATCTCAGCGCCGCGCCGGAACAGGGGAGTGCCGTGATCGAGTTCGTTTTCCTGTCCATGCTGCTGATGGTGCCCCTCGTGTACTTCATCATCACTGTGGGCCAGATCCAGGGCGGCACGTTCGCTGTGGTTGGCGCCGCGGACCAGGCCGCCAAGGTCTATGTCGCCCAGCCGGACGCGGCAAGCGGGCGGGCCGCTGCCGAGCAGGCCGTGCTGCTGGCGCTCGCCGACTACGGGCAGCCGGCGGAAAACGCCAGCATCGACACACGCTGCGAGCCCGCGGACTGTCTGGCTCCCGGCTCGGCGGTGACGGTCACCGTCCACCTCGCCGTGCCGCTGCCCTTTGTGCCCTTCAACGATGCGCTTCATCTCAACGCGAGCCAGCTCAGCGCCTCGGCAACCCAACTGGTGGGAAGATTCCAGTGAAAATCCACGTCGGTCCATTCCAGCAACCAACAAGAAGCCCGTCTCGAACGCAGGAGGGCCAGGTGCTGGTGCTGAGCATCGGGTTCGTCGTGATTGCGCTGCTTGTCGCGACCGTCGTCATTGCCGCGTCCAGCGTGTACCTCGAACACAAGAAACTGCTCTCCCTCGCGGACGGCGCCTCGGTGGCCGCAGCGGACAGCTTCACGCTCGGGCAGCTCGGCAACACCGGCGGCACGCCATCCGCCGTCCTGAGCGGTACCAGGGTGCGTAGCGCCGCCGTCGACTATCTGAGTCGCAACGGCGCCTTCGGCCGCGTCAGCGGCCTCAGTGTGGCGCCGTCCACGGGCAGCCCGGATGGTGCCACCGCCGTCGTGGTGCTCAGCGCTGCCGTCCACCCGCCGGTAGTGAATTTCCTGGTGCCCGACGGCATCCGGATCGAGGCGACGTCGACGGCGCGGTCCCGCCTCAGCCGCTGACCTGCCAACCCGCCTCAGCCGCTGACCCGCATCCCCAACATCCCGGTTGCCCTATCAGTAGATGCTGCCAACCGGGGCTGATAGCAGCCCCAAGTGACAGGGCATCCGGGGTGGGGAAGGGGGCATCCCGGAGGGTCAGGGGGCTAGGACACATAGCGTAGGCTTAAAAAACCATGGCAAACATTGATTTTCCCGCTGAAATCCGCGCGCTGCGGGCCACCTATGCGTCCATCGAGAACGTCTCTAACGTCGAGGCGCTCAAGGAAGACATCGCCGAGCTCAGCGAGCGGGCCGGTGAACCCAACCTGTGGGACGACCCCGCCGCGGCGCAGGTCATCACCTCGAAGCTCTCGCACAAGCAGTCCKAGCTCGAGCGCCTCAACAAGCTGGCGGCCCGGATCGACGACCTCGAGGTCCTCGTGGAGCTCGGCCAGGACGAGGAAGACGCCGACTCCATGGCCGACGCCGCCGCGGAGCTGGAAGCGGTCCGCAAGGCGCTGGGCGAGCTCGAAGTGGTCACGCYGCTCTCCGGCGAGTTCGACGAKCGCGAAGCCGTTGTGACCATCCGGGCCGGCGCGGGCGGCGTGGACGCGGCGGACTTCGCCGAAATGCTGCTGCGCATGTACCTGCGCTGGGCCGAACGCCACGGCTACCCGACCACCATCATGGACACCTCCTACGCCGAAGAAGCCGGGCTTAAGTCCGCGACGTTCGAGGTTAAGGCGCCCTACGCCTACGGCACGCTCAGCGTCGAGGCCGGTACCCACCGCCTGGTCCGGATCAGCCCGTTCGACAACCAGGGCCGCCGCCAGACCTCCTTCGCCGCAGTGGAAGTGATCCCGCTGATCGAGCAGACGGACTCCATCGACATCCCCGACAACGAGATCCGTGTGGACGTGTTCCGGTCCTCCGGCCCCGGCGGCCAGTCGGTCAACACCACCGACTCCGCCGTGCGCCTGACCCACATCCCCACCGGGACCGTGGTGTCCATGCAGAACGAGAAATCGCAGCTGCAGAACCGCGCGGCCGCCCTGCGGGTGCTGCAGTCCCGCCTGCTGCTGCTGAAGAAGGAGCAGGAGGACGCCGAGAAGAAGGCATTCGCCGGCGACGTCAAAGCCTCGTGGGGCGACCAGATGCGCTCCTACGTCCTGAACCCGTACCAGATGGTCAAGGACCTGCGCACCGAGCACGAGGTCGGCAACACCTCGGCGGTGTTCGACGGCGAAATCGACGACTTCATCGACGCCGGGATCCGCTGGCGGACCGACAACCGCAACGCCGAGAAGTAGGCCCCGTACCCCGGCCGGTCGCCTCGACTGGGAGGTCGCTGACAATCGTGCGACACGCCCCGCCGCTCCGGCCGATCCGCCGTTACCCGTGCGTATAGTCGAGGGGCCGGAGCTCTACTTCCCCCAAACGAAAGCCCTTGCGCCGGCAGCAGAACCGGGCCCCCGCGGCCATGTCCTGCAGGGTACTAAGGGCCATGATCCGTTTCGAAAATGTCACCAAGGTCTATGACCAGAAGGCGCGGCCGGCGCTGGATTCKATCAACCTTGAGATCGACCGCGGCGAATTCGCCTTCCTCGTCGGGGCCTCCGGCTCCGGCAAGTCGACCTTCCTGCGCCTGGTCCTCAAAGAGGACCGCGCCTCCTCCGGGGCCGTGTACGTCGCCGGCCAGAACGTCGCCAACATCTCCAGCTGGCGCGTGCCGCGCCTGCKCCGCGGCATCGGCGTCGTCTTCCAGGACTTCCGCCTGCTGCCGCAAAAGACAGTCTTCGCCAACGTCGCCTTTGCGAWGCAGGTMATCGGCAAGAGCCGCAGCGTMATCCGCGACACCGTCCCCGAGGTCCTTAAGACCGTGGGCCTGGAAGGCAAGGAAAACCGGCTCCCGCACGAACTCTCCGGCGGTGAGCAGCAGCGMGTGGCRATTGCCCGCGCCGTCGTGAACCGGCCCGGCATCCTGCTGGCCGACGAACCCACCGGCAACCTGGACCCCACCACTTCCATGGGCATCATGGGCGTGCTGGACAAGATCAACCAGAACGGCACCACCGTGGTGATGGCCACGCACGAMGACGACATCGTMAACGAGATGCGCAAACGGGTCGTGGAACTCAAGAACGGCGTCGTGATCCGCGACGAGGCCAGGGCCCTGTACACGTCCATGATTCCGGTGGTGGGCCAGTCGCGCCGCCTGCGCGACGCCAGCGGCCGGGACGAGCCGCCCGCTGCGTCCCCCCGTGCGGAAACACGCGCCGAAGCGCGCGGGCTCCGCCCCGCAGGGGAGGGCCAGGCGTGAGGCTTGCATTCGTCCTGAGCGAGATCGGCAGCGGCCTGCGCCGCAACCTGTCCATGGTGATCTCCGTCATCCTGGTGACCTTCGTGTCCCTGACCTTCGTCGGCGCCGCCGGCATGCTCCAGCTGCAGATCAACCAGATGAAGGGCTACTGGTACKACAAAGTTCAGGTGGCCATCTTCCTGTGCAGTGACGGTTCGACGGCGCCCGGCTGCGCCACCGGGCCGGCCACCCCGGAGCAGGAAGACAACCTGCGCAAGCTCCTGCAGTCGCCCGCGGTCGCCCAGTACGTCAACGACTWCCAGTACGAGTCCAAAGACGATGCCTACAAGCACTTCAAGGAGCAGTTCTCCAATTCCCCGATCGTCGACTCCGTGACCCCGGACCAGCTTCCGGCCTCGTTCCGGATCAACATGAAGGACCCGGAGAAGTACGAGATCATCAGCGAGACCTTTTCTTCGCAGGCCGGTGTGGAGACCGTGATCGACCAACGTCAGCTGCTGGAGCGCCTGTTCTCGGCCATGAACGCGGCGTCCMTCGTGGCGGTGAGCATCKCCGGCGTCATGATCATTTGCGCCATTCTGCTGATTGCGACCACCATCCGGCTMTCCGCGTTCAGCCGACGCCGCGAGACGGGCATCATGCGGCTGGTGGGAGCGTCCAAGATGGTGATCCAGCTGCCGTTCATCCTCGAAGGCGTCATCGCAGCGGTGATCGGCGCGGCCCTGGCCTCCGGCACCCTGTGKGCCGTGGCCCACTTCTTCCTCGGCGAGGTCCTKTCCAAGCAGTACCMGGACACCGCCTTCATCTCGCCGGGGCAGACCCTGATGCTGGCACCTGCCCTGATTGGCCTGGGCGTCGTCCTGGCCGGAATTTCCTCCTTGCTGACCCTCCGCCGGTATTTGCGGGTCTAGCTTTGCGCAACGAAAAGGGAATGMTTATGACACCGATGGCCCCCCGCCCCCTCCGGCACCCCCTCCGGCTTCGCCTGGTGGGACGCCGCAGCCGGATGATCAGCGCCACCCTGGCCTTGGTCCTCGCGGGAAGCCTGGGCGCCTCGGCGCMGGTGGCATTTGCGGACAACCTGGACGACCAGCAGGCCGCACTGAAGGATCAGGCGGCGCAGGTCCAGGACTCCCTGGAGTTCGTGGATGCCAGGATCGCCCAGGCCGCGGCAGACCTGGTCCTGTACCAGGGCCAGCTCCCCGCCGCCCAGCAGGCCCTCGTGGACGCCCAGGGCCGGGTAGCCGGAGCGGTCCAGGAGGTTGAGGCCCTCGCTGCCCGCGTGGACCTCGCGCAGCAGAACAAGGCTAAAATCACCGCGCAGCTCKAGAGCGACAAGCAGAAGATCGCCGACACCCGGAAGCTGATCGGGCAGATCGCCACGCAGGCGTACAAGTCCGGCGGCGTCCCGTCCAACCTGTCGTTGTTCTTCGGCTCGAACCAGGGCGGCAGCCTGACCGACACCATCGACCTCGCGGACCAGGCTCTGCGCAGCCAGAACTCCGCGATGGACAAGCTCACGCAGCAGAGTGCCACGAACGTCAACGCGCAGGCCCGGCTGGCAGCGGTCGAGGCCGAGATCACGGACCTTAAGGCCAAGGCCGACGCCGCGCTGGCACGGGAGAAGGCCGCGCGGGACGAGGCCGAAGCCAAGAAGGCGCAGGTGGACAAGCTCATCGCCGATACCACCAGGATCGACGCCGAACTCCAGGCTGCCAAGCCCGGCATCCAGAACCAGCTGGCCCAGGTCAAGGCCCAGCAGGACGCCGTCGCCGCCGATATCGCCKAACGCGACCGGAAACTGCGTGAGGCCTGGGAAGCCGAGCAGCGCCGCATCGCCGAGGCCGCGGCCGCGGCCGMCCGTGCGCAGGGACAGGCGGTCCAGCCCTACGTTCCGGTCCAGGGACCGCCGTCGGCCTTCGGCCTCCGGCACCCGTTCTCTTCCAACATCCCCATCACGTCCGGATTCGGCTGGCGCGCGACGCCGCCTGGCACCATCGACTTCTACGGCACCGGCGGCTATATGCACACCGGAATCGACTTCGGCGCCACGTGCGGCACCCCCGTTTACGCCGCGGCGGCCGGCACCGTCTTCTCGGCTGGCTGGGGCAACGACGGAGGCGGCAACCGGGTGAAGATTTCCCACGGCGTCATCCAGGGCAACTCGCTGACCACGATCTACTACCACAACACCTCTGTGACGGTCTCGGTCGGCMAGCACGTTGAACAGGGGCAGCTGATCGCCTACTCGGGAACCACCGGCAACTCCACCGGGTGCCACGCGCACTTCGAGACCTGGCTCAACGGCCGGGCCGTGGACCCCATGACCCTGCTGTAGCCCGTCCCGGGCCATCCGCTGCAGCGGCCGCCCTGCCGTAAACTGGAAAGGTTCCGCGCCACCTGGCCGGAGTGAATCACCACCACAACCAAGGAGTCCTACCGTGCCCAAAGAAAGTGGCCGTAAGGTAGTGGCCACCAACCGCAAGGCCCGGCACGACTACCACATCCTTGATACCTACGAGGCCGGCATCTCGCTGATGGGCACTGAAGTAAAGTCCCTACGCGAAGGCCATGCCTCGATGGTTGACGGCTTCTGCACGTTCTATAACGATGAGCTGTGGATGGAGGGCATCCACATCCCCGAATACCACCAGGGGAGCTGGACCAACCACGCCGCACGCCGCCGCCGCAAGCTGMTGCTGCACCGCGAGGAGCTCACGAAGATCTCGCACAAGATCCGGGAATCGGGTTTCACGATCGTGCCGCTGCAGTTGTATTTCGTGGACGGCCGCGCGAAGGTGGAAATCGGCGTCGCCCGCGGTAAGAAGGAATACGACAAGCGCCAGACGCTGCGCGAACAGCAGGACAAGCGAGAGGCCCAGCGGGTCATGCGCGAACGCAACCGGCGCTAGCGGGCGATCTACCGTCTGGCTGGCGGGCCCCTGGAACGTTGCCGGGAATGTTTCCCAGGGGTCGTGCGTTATGATTGATTGTCCGGGAAGGAACGAAGCAGGACCGCGAAGCGGTTCAGCATCAGGCCAGTCCGGTTTGATAAAAAAATACGGGGATGATCGGTTTCGACGATGTTAGTCGCGACAGGTGAAGCGGGCCGAGGATGCAGAATTATCTCGTAAACGCTGTCTGCAAACCAATAAGTGCCGAATCAAAACGCACTGACTTCGCTCTCGCTGCCTAAGCAGTAAGACAGTCCGTCAGCCCGAGGTTGCTATTGCCCCGGATCCTGGCGTCATTTAGATAGCCACTGCTGTTTACCTCCGTCATCGGGGTAAACGGGACTCTTAGATGACTGGGCCCGGATCAGCCAGCTGTTTGCAGCATGGCTGGGGCCGAGAAAATCCAACGCAAACTGCGCCCGGAGAAGCCCTGACAACACGACATCGGACGGGGGTTCAATTCCCCCCATCTCCACAAGCATCACCCCGAAAAAGGCGGGGGAAKCGTCCTGTGACGCTTCCCCCGCCTTTTTGCTGTCCGAAAAATTGTCGCCCCACGGCTGTMCGGCGAGCCGTGGCCGGCGGCAAGCCTCACGTGCCGAGGATCTTGGCCTTCTGGGCAAAGAACTCTTCGTCCGTGAGAATCCCTTGTTCCCGCAGGGCCCCGAGCTCCTTGAGCTGCTGGATGGCTTCGTMCGTGATGGCCCCTGAGGCCGCCGGGGGCGGGGCCGGTTGCTGGTACTCGGGCGGCGGCTCCTGCTGCGCCATCTGCGCATCGTAGGCCTCTTGCTGCTTGGCCGCGGTCGCGGCATCCTTCTCGGCAAACTTGTTAGCCTGGCGGCGCTGGACGCGGCCACTGACGGCAGATGCCGTCCCGGCAACCACGGCCGTCCGGGCCATTCCCCTAAGAAGTCCCATAATTGTTCTCCTCTCACATTTCTTCTGCGTCAGGGCCTATGCGTCGGCTGCCGGCGTCGCAGCGTCGCGGGCCTCGAGGGCGTCGAGCRCATCCATGACGTCCGGCGCGGGGATCCGTGTACTCCCGACGAGCTCGCCACCGCTTTCGCGAACGGCCGCCACGAACGGTGCTGCCCATATGTTCTCGTAGACAATCAGCGCGGCGACCGTCCCCGGGAGAAGCGCGGCCGACGCCTCCGCGATATCGTCGTCGCCCAGAAGMCCTGTCTGTGCGCCCTCGAAGTAGGAGAACCCCGCCGCCGGCCCGCCCGGGTCGGTAAGTTCGAGCACTTCCACAGTGCCGTCCTCGTTCTTCATCACGACGAGGAGATCGAAGAGGCGGATCACGCCCTGCTCGACKAGTTTGACGAGTTCCTCACTGGCCCGTCCCGTCAGTCCCGTCATGGGGAACTCGAGGAGTACGAAGTYGACCGGCCCGTGGGCCTCGGTCTCCGGTGTGGTTGTCACTGGCATTCCTCCGGTCTGGTTCGAGCGCGCTGTCCGGCGCGCTGGTCTCAGTCTGGACGTCGGCTGCCGGGGCGTCACCACCCGCATCGGGTGAGATGCGGAAGGCCGGAAGCAACAGCCTCCGGCCTTCCGCATTGTTCAGCGCTTCTTGATGTGCGCCACCGGGTCAGTGTGGGCGTCGACGATATGCTTCGCCTTCTTCTCGGCCCGTTTTTMTTTGATCGTCTTAACCGACTTTTTCGACACGCTCTGGTGCGGCGTCTTGTCAGGCATGGTGCTCTCCCTCACGGCAGGGGCCCGGAGTAGCCCCTCTTTCTAAGCTACGCCTCGGGAACCTCGGCGTCCACGATGCCTGCGAAGCGGCTGCCGACGCMGTCGTACACGCTGCGCACGAGCCCGGGCCCCAGGACCGGGATGTCACGGGCCTCATGGTGGGCGCAACAGACGTAGGTGAAGTCCGGCCACCACTTCTTGGGCCGGGCCGCTTCGGAGAACCCGCAGACCGCGCACGTGAGCTGGACCCAGACCGGGCGCTTGCCGGTCCGGTTCGCTTTGGACTGGAGCAGCCACGCCGGGGGATTGTCCAGCAGCTCGCCGAGCTCAGCCTCGGACAGGCGGGACGGGATGCCGTGACGGTGCGCCATCTCCAGGGGAATGTCGAGGATCTGGGCTGCTTCACGTCGGGTAACCATCCTTCAACGATACGGGAACGACGGCGGCCACCAGCCACCGAAAGGGCCCGGTGTTAGGCTCGACACACCACCGGCGGTCGCGGTCCAGGCCCGGCGGCGAGGAAGGCGGCAGCCGTGTCCCAACAGCAGCGCGTTCTCTACGTCGCCATCGTGGCGTCCTTCATGGCCTTCCTGGACGGGTCCGTCGTCAATCTCGCTCTCCCGGCCATCAGCAGGGACCTCGGCGGCGGCCTGGTCGTCCAGCAGTGGGTGGTGGATGCCTACCTGCTGACGTTGGGGGCGTTGATCCTGGTGGCCGGTTCKCTGTCGGACCAGTTCGGCCGCGTCCGGGTGCTGCAGTGGGGCCTKGCGGGGTTTACCGCCACGTCCGTCCTGTGCGGCTTCGCTTGGAGCGCCGAGGTGCTCATCCTCGCCCGCGGACTGCAAGGCATCGCCGGTGCGCTCCTGGTGCCGAGCTCGCTCGCCCTGATCGTCACGGTCTTCACCGGTCCGGCGCAAGCTTTGGCGATCGGCCGGTGGTCCGCCTGGACCAGCGGCGCGATCGTTGCCGCGCCTGTCTTAGGCGGCCTTTCGGTCGATGTGCTCACCTGGCGTGTCATTTTCTTCATCAATGTGGTTCCGGCCATCGCCGTGTGGCCGGTGCTCCGGCGCCTTAGAGGACTTGACCACGGGCGGATTCCCGGCAGCCGGATCGATCTGCTCGGAACCGTCATGGCGGTGATAGGGCTGGGCGGTACGGTGTACGCCCTCATTGAATCCGGCAGCAAGGGCTGGGCTGCTCCGCAGGTTTGGGTGCCGCTGGCTGCCGGGGTGCTTGGCCTGGCCGCGTTCCTTGTGCACGAGGCAAGGACCCCGTACCCGATGATGCCGCTGCGGCTCTTCGCCGTGCGTAATTTTGGCTGGGGMAATCTCGCAACAACGGCCATATACGGCGCGCTCTCGCTCGGCTTCTTTGTGTTGGGCCTCTACCTCCAGCAGGTGGCGGGCCTGGGCGCCACGGCCGCCGGGTTCGCCCTGCTGCCGCCGAYGCTGATGCTCCTGCTGCTGTCCTCACGGGTGGGCGCTCTGGCCGGACGCTTCGGTCCCCGCTGGTTCATGGCGGGAGGACCTCTGCTCTGCKCCGCCGGCTTCGTCCTGATGACGGGCGTGGAGATTCCGCTGGACTATGCCGGCCAGATCCTGGCCGGATTGCTGGTCTTCGGCCTCGGCCTGTCGCTCACCGTCGCACCGCTKACAGCAGCCATCCTGGGCGCCGTCGGGCCGGAAGAGGCCGGGATCGGCTCCGCCGTGAACAACGCGGTGGCCCGCATCGCGGGCCTGCTGACCATCGCGTTCGCCGGCGTCATCACGGGACCGGCAGTCACGACGGCGGCCCTGCAGCGAACCATGGCCGTGACAGCGGCGCTGTTCCTGGCCGGCGCGCTGATTTCCGCCGTCGGGATCCGGAACCCGCCCGTGACAGACGGGCAGCCGGCTTAGCGCTCCGGGACGCGGCAGCCCGCGTGCTCGGCGTCGCTGTGGACCCACAGTGCCGAGGCGACTTCCTCGGCGAAATCGAATTCACGGGGCGCCGCGGCGGAACCGATCCGGACCACGAGCGGGCCGCCGAACGGCCTCCGGCCCACAACCTCCACTTCGGCGTCGAGGTCGATGTCCTCGGCGGCGAGGTAGCGCAGGAGTTCCGGGTTTTCGTCGCTGATCCGGGTGATGCGGCCGGTGTGGCCGTCGTCGAGTTCGCTCAGCCGGAAGGCGGCGGGCATCAGCACGGTGCCGTCCGCGGCCGGGATGGGATCGCCGTGCGGGTCCCGGGAAGGGTTGCCCAGTTTCGCCGCCATCCGGTCAATGAAGGTGTCGGAAACGGCATGTTCGAGGAGCTCGGCTTCGTCGTGGACCTCGTCCCAGYGGTACCCGAGTTCCTGGACGAGGAACGTCTCGATCAGCCGGTGCCGCCGGACCATGGACAGGGCCAGCCGGACCCCGTCGCTGGTGAGGGTGACCGCGCTGTACGGCTTGTGGTCTACGAGGCCTTGATCCTTGAGCTTGCGGACCATCTCCGACACCGAGGAATTGGCGACCCCCAGGCGCTGCGCCAGCTGCGTGGAGGTGATGGGCTTCTGCTGCCATTCGGTGAACGAGTAGATGACCTTGACGTAGTCCTCTATCGAGGAGGAGGGCGTACTGGTCTTCACAAACCCAAGCCTACCGTCAGCTGCGGGCGGAGAACGTGAGCCAGAGCAGGACCAGGTTGAGTGCGACGACGAGCACCACGCTGATGATGGCGGCGATCCGGAGGGCCAGGCCGTCGGMAAACCTGCCCATCAGCGCCTTGTTGCTGGTCAGGACCACCAGAGGGACCAGGACAAAGGGAATCCCGAAGCTGAGGACCACCTGGCTCAGGATGAGTGCCCACGTGSGGTCGAAGCCGACCGCCAGCAGGACGACGGCCGGAATCAGGGTGACCACACGCCGGGCCATGACAGGAATCCGGATTTTGAGCAGGCCCTGCATGATGGTTMCGCCGGCATAGCAGCCCACCGRGGTGGATGCCAGGCCCGATGCGAGGAGCCCGACCGCGAAGACCACACCGACGACGGGGCCCAGGTTGGCGGAGATTGCGGCGTGCGCGCCTTGGATGGTGTCCGTGCCCTCCTCGCCGCMGAGAGTGGAGGCGGCCAKAAKAAGCATCCCGATGTTGACGATGCCGGCGATGGCCAGCGCGGCCACGACGTCGAACCGCGTGGCCCGGACCAGGCGGGCGACGGCCGACGGCGGGACATGCTGGTGCTCGTCGGGCCGGTGCCGGTCCCGGGACAGGGCCGAGTGGACGTAGATGGCGTGCGGCATGACGGTGGCGCCGAGCATGCTGGCAGCCAGCAGGACAGTGTCCGGGCCCTGGAAGCCGGGAATCAACCCGGCCAAGGCGGCCCTCGGATCGGGCGGGCTGATGATCAGCCCGGCCAGGAAGCCGATKGTGATGATKCCGAGCAGGAACATGATGATGAATTCGAACGGCCGCTGCTTCTCCCGGGCCTGGACAGCGAGCAGGAGCATCGACACCGCGCCGACAATCAGGGCGCCCAGGGGGAGTGGGAGGCCAAACAGCAGGTACAGCGCGATTGCGCCGCCCACCACCTMGGCGAGGTCGGTGGCGGCGGCCACGATTTCGGCCTGCAGCCAGAAGGCGCGGCGCCAGAACGGCTTGAGCCGCTCGCCCAGGATCTCCGGCAGGCTCTTGCCGGTGACAACCCCGAGCTTGGCGGACTGGTACTGGACCAGGACGGCCATGATGTTGGCGACCACCAGGACCCACACCAGCAGGTAGCCGTACTTCGCGCCGGCGGTCAGGTTGGCGGCCACGTTTCCGGGGTCGACGTAGGCGATCGATGCCACGAACGCCGGGCCCAGCAGGCCGATCAGCGCCTTGTGGGCACCCGGATGCTTGTAGGTGCGGGCGCCCTGCGGCGGTTGTTCGTGTCCCTTTACGTCCAACACTGACAGCTCCCGTGATTGGCGCGTCCTCGTTGACGCGGTGGCCGGCGACGGCGGGAAAATGGCCGGCGTCAAAGTTTTGCCTGCCTACAAGAAATTATTAGGCATACCGAAACAATAAGCCCCGATGGCCTTCCCCTGCAATCCGGCCCGGGGTCAGGCCCGGATGGCACGCCACGTCTGCGTCAGGTAGGGCAGCCGGAGGATCTCGCCGGGGGCATGGCCCAGGTGCTCGTTCAGGTACCAGTCGAGGTTGKCCATGACCTTGGCCCGGGTGGCCTCCGACGCTGCGAGATAGTAGCTGCGGGACTTCGCCAGCTCCTTGATGTCCTCCCCGGTGACAGAGTCTTCCCAGCGGGTCAGATGGCTCTCCAACGCGGTGAACTCGGGGCCCACGGGCGGGCGGAAGTGCGGTTTGTGGACATCCCCGGCGTGCATGATGCGGGAGAGCCGGTGTACCCACGGCACGGCGGTGTCCAGCTGGTTCCAGACCAGGCCCAGGACGCCGTGCGGCCGCAGGATCCGGGCGATCTCGCTGCTGGCCAGGCKGGGATCGCACCAGTGCCACGCCTGGGCGACAGTGACAAGATCAAAGGCTCCCGACTCAAGGCCCGAGTCCTCCGCGGTACCCTCGACGGCGATAACCTCCGGCAGGGCCCGGCGCAGCTGCTCGAGCATGTCGGCGGAGGGGTCCACAGCCACCGTGTGCAGCCCCCGTGCGGCCAGGAGTGCGGTGAACTTGCCGGTGCCGGCCCCAATGTCCGCGGCATCCCTGGCCCCCGCCGGGATCAGCCAGTCGGCCGATTCCTGCGGATAGCCCGGGCGGACGCGGTCGTAGTGCTCTCCGCCGTCCTGGAAGCTTTGTCCGAGTTCCTGGCGCCGCTGACTGTGCAGCTTGGGCCCGGCGTGCAGTTTGGGTCTGCCGTGCATTTTGGGCACGCTGTGCAACGTGCGATCTCCTTCGGGGAAGGTCCTGCTGGTTCAGGTACCTTTCGAATTTACCGCACCGGCGCAGTGCCTGATCCCCAGCGCCCAGTCAGTAGTGCCTGGGCAGCAGTGCCCAGGCCAAGCAGTGCCTAGTCCAGGGTGCACGGCGCGGCGCCGGCAGTGCCCGGCGTGTTCGGCGCCCAGTGCGGGTAGCTGCGGGTGTCATTGGCCGGCACCCAGCGGCCGGCATCCACCACGTAATCCCAGCCAAGCCCTGTTTGCCGCAGTTGCCGCAGGCCGGCCAGCAGGCGCTCGGCATCCTCCAGCCGGGAGCCCAGGCCAAAGCTGGCCCGCAGGGAGCCGGCGGGCAGGCCKAGCCGCTTGAGCAGCGGGTGGGCACAGAAGCGGCCGTCGCGCAGGCCGATCCCGTGTTCGGCCGACAGGTAGGCGGCCACCAGTCCGGCGTCGTAGCCCGCCACGGAGAAGTTCACGACGCCGATGGTGCCTGCGCCCGGCTGACCGTCGGCAAGCGACGAGTCGGCAGACGACGAGTCGGCGAAGATCTGGTGCACGGTCACGCCCTCGATGCGCTGGAGGCCCTCGACCAGGAAGGACCGGATGGCGTCCTCGTGGGCGTACCACTGTGCCGGGTCCAGCTMTGCGATCACCTGGGTGGCGCGGGCCAGCGCGGCCGCACCCAGGACGTTCGGTGAGCCGCCCTCGTGCYGGGCCGGTCCGGTGGTCCAGCTGACGGAGTCGAGCCGGGCGTCGCGGACAGCGCCGCCGCCGGCCAGGTGCGGGGTGCCGGCGTCGAGCCAGTCCGTGCGCCCCACCAGTACGCCGGTACCGAACGGGGCGTAGAGCTTGTGACCCGAGAAGGCGAGGTAGTCGACGTCGTCCGCGGCGATATCGATCCGCCGGTGCGGCGCCAGCTGCGCTGCGTCGACGACGATCCTGGCACCGTACTCGTGCGCCAGCGCGGCAAGGGCGCGGATTGGCAGGATCTCGCCGGTGACGTTGGAGGCGCCGGTAACGGCCAGCAGGCTCACGCCGCCGCGGGCGAGCTCGTCCCGCAAGCGGTCGATGGTGGCCGCGAGGGTGGGTGCGGCCACGACGCTGCGGTGCGGGACGTTCTGCCAGGGCAGGAGGTTCGCGTGGTGTTCGATGTCGAGGTAGATGACCTCGCCCGCGGGCCGGCCGTCCCGCAGCGGCAGGCACCCGGCCAGCAGGTTCAGGGAATCGGTGGTGTTGCGGGTGAAGATCACGGAATCGTCCGGCCGGCCGCCCACGAAGTCCCGCACGATGTCCCGGGCGTTMTCGTAGACCGAGGTGCTGATCTGGGAGGCGTAGCCGGCGCCGCGGTGGACGCTGGCGTAGTACGGCAGGATTTCGTTCAAGTAGGCCGAGACCACGGACAGGGCCGGGGCGGAGGCGCCGTAATCKAGGTTGGCGTAGCGGGCGTGGCCGCCCTTGATCAGCGGGGACTGGATCTCGGCGCCCGTGACGGCGGCGAGCGGACGTGCGGCGGCGGCAAACCGTGCGTCGACTTCGGGGGCGGCGGGGAAAATGGCAGTTGTCATGGGACCTCACTCGAACAGGACCCCACATCGTGGGAATCCGCGCTTGCCGGGTCCGTTCCGGACCGGCCAGGTCGTCACCCGGGGCACCCCACCGCGACTGGAGGGTTGCCGGCCAGCAAACCGGGGTTTAGCGCTGGCACTCGTGACCTGCATCGAGCGTAGGACATCGGTGCAGCCGGGGAAAAGGCGGCCTCCGAATGTGAAGCGTTTTGTTACGTGCGCGCCGMAAAGCGCACGTCGACCGAACAAACGACGGCGGCGGCCCCGGAATGGGGGCCGCCGCCGTCGTTTGTTCGGTTGTTGTGAAAGGTCAGATGATCCTAGAGGAGGTCGTCGAGTCCTGGGTTGAGCCGCTTGAGCACTTCCGAGTGGAGGATCGAGTTGGTGGCCAGGGCGTTGCCRCCGAAGGGGCCGTCCTCGCCCTCGAGCGAGGTGAAGCGGCCGCCGGCTTCGGTGACGATCGGCACGAGGGCGGCCATGTCGTAGAGGTTCAGTTCGGGTTCGCAGGCGATGTCMACCGCACCCTCAGCCACGAGGCAGTAGGACCAGAAATCGCCATAGGCGCGGGTGCGCCACACTTCCTCGGTGAGGCCCAGGAACTCGTCCAGGTTTCCGCGTTCCTTCCAGCCGCCGAGGCTGGAGTAGGACAGCGACGCGTCCTCGAGCTTGGAAACGTTGGACACCTTCAGCCGGGTGGCGGAGGCCAGGGAGCGGCCGGTGTAGGCGCCCGCGCCCTTGGCCGCCCACCAGCGCTTGCCCAGGGCCGGCGCGCTGACGACGCCGACCACCGGTTCGCCCTCGTCAACGAGGGCGATCAGGGTGGCCCAGACCGGGACGCCGCGGACGAAGTTCTTGGTGCCGTCGATCGGGTCAATGATCCAGCGCCGGGAGCCGTGGCCCGAGCTGCCGAATTCCTCGCCCAGGACCGCGTCGCGCGGCCGGGAGCGGGAGAGCTGGCCGCGGATGGCTTCTTMGGCGGACTTGTCGGCGTCGGTGACCGGGGTGAGGTCGGGCTTCGTCTCGATCCGAAGGTCCAGCGCCTTGAATCGGCTCATGGTCTGGGAATCGACGGAATCTGCCAGGACATGGGCAAGGCGCAGGTCATCGTTGTAGCTCGAATCGGTTTGGCTCATGGTTCCAAACTACCGTCTAAGCGGGCGGGCCGCCGGGAGGCCGCGGTGCTGCGCCGCGGGCCGGTGAGGGGCCGCATCAGGACACAGTGCCKAGTTCCTTGGTGTCCTGCGCTTCCATCCGCGGGTCCGTGCCCAGCAGCCGGCGCAGGGAGGCCAGCCGTGCCGGCCCGGAGGGTCCCGCATGCCCGGCCGCAACCCATGCATCGACGCCGCAGTTGACGGCGGTGGAGTCGTGCTTGCAGCCGCGTTCGCAATCGTCCGTGCCCGGCTCCAGGTCCGGGAAGGACCTCAGGATCCGGTCCGGATCCACGTGGGCCAGCCCGAAGGACCGGATGCCGGGGGTATCGATGATCCAGCTGCCSGCCGGGGCATCGTTGACTTTGAGCGCCAGYGCGGAGGAAGAGGTATGGCGGCCGCGGCCGGTCACCGCGTTGACGCCTCCGGTGGCACGTTCGGCCCCGGTCAGGGCGTTGACCATGGTGGATTTGCCGACGCCGGAATGGCCCAGCATGACGGTGACCTTGCCGTCGAGGTAGCCGCGGAGCTGGGAGACGGCGTCCTTATCGAGCCGGGCGGAAAGGCCGTCGTCGGAGCGGGCGTCGATGCCTKATGCGGCGGAGTCCGCCGTCTTGGAGATGATGACGGGGAAGTMGAGGTGCGTGTAATTGGACAGCAGCTCGGCGGGATCCTTGACATCGGCCTTGGTGACGAGCAGCAGCGGCTCAATGCCGGCGTCGTACGCGGCCACGAGCGCGCGGTCGATGAAACCGGTCCGGGGCTCGGGATTGGCCGCCGCCACCACCACCACGAGCTGGTCGGCGTTGGCCACAACGGCCCGTTCGATCGGGTCGGTGTCATCGGCACTGCGGCGCAGCAGCGTCTTGCGGTCCAGGATCTTCACCAGCCGCGCCAGGGTGTCAGGTTCACCGGTGACGTCCCCGACGAGGGAGACGAAGTCGCCGGCCACCACGGGATTGCGGCGCAGTTCCCGGGCCCGCGCCGCGATGATCTTGCGTTCCCCGGGGGTGCCTTCGCCGACGACGGCGGTGTAGCGGCCGCGGTCAACGGTGATGATGCGGCCCGTGACGGCGTCGTCGTAGCTGGGCCGGTCCTTGGTGCGGGGCCGGGAGCCCTTCTTGTTCGGACGGATCCGGACGTCGGACTCGTCCCAGGAATCAGTGCTGCGTGCCACCGGCGGCGTCCTCGTCTGCGGTGGGTCCCTGCGCCAGCATGGCTTCCCAGAGCCGTGGGAAGTCGGGCATGGTCTTGGCCGTGGTCGCGATGTCCTCGACCTCGACGCCTGGCACGGCCAGGCCGAGGATGGCGCCGGCCGTGGCCATGCGGTGGTCCGCGTAGCTGTGCACGACGCCGCCGTGCAGCTTGGCGGGCCGGATGATGAGTCCATCCGTTGTTTCCTCGGCATCGCCGCCGAGGCGGGTGATCTCGGCGACGAGGGCGGCGAGCCGGTCTGTTTCGTGACCGCGGAGGTGGGCGATGCCGCTCAGCCGGGAGGGGCCAGTGGCGAGGGCGCAGAGCGCGGCGACGGTGGGGGCGAGTTCGCTGGTTTCGTCGAAGTCGCCGCCCTTGATTTCGCGTCCGCCGGTGACGGTCAGGGTGCCGGCGTCGAGCGTCACGGTCGCGCCCATGGCGGCCAGGATGCCGCGCCAGAGGTCACCGACCTGCGTGGTCCCGGCGGGCCAGTTGGGGATCCGCACGGTGCCGCCGGTGGCGAGGGCAGCCGCGAGGAACGGGCCGGCGTTGGAGAGGTCCTGCTCGATCCGCTGGTCGAACGCGCGGATCGGGCCGGGGGAGACCACCCAGTGGTTCGGTACCGAGTCATCGACCGTGACGCCCACGCCGCGCAGCACGGACACCGTCATGTTGATGTGGTCCAGGCTCGGCACGGGCCTGCCTGCGTCTTCCCGGMTTTGGTGTTCCAGATGGAGCCCCTCGGTGAAGCGGGCGCCGGCCAGGAGCAGGGCGGAGACGAACTGGGACGATGCACTGGMGTCGATGACGAGGTGGCCGCCRCGCACTGCACCCGTGCCGTGCACGGTGAAGGGCAGCGACGACGCCGGACCGCCGTCGGGCGCGCTGACCGCCACGCCCAAGCCGGCCAGTGCCGCGATGATGGTGCCCATCGGCCGTTTGYGGGCGTGCGGGTCGCCGTCGAAATGTGACTCTCCGCGGCGTAGCGCGGCCACTGGCGGCACAAAGCGCATGACGGTGCCGGCCAGGCCGCAGTCGATCGCAGTGTCCGCCGCGGCGGCGTCCAGGCTGATCGGGATGATTTCCAGGTCGGGGCCGAACGCGCCGTCGCCGGGAACTTCCGTCACGGTGGCCCCCAGTTGCCGCAGGGCCGCAATCATCAGCGCTGAATCCCGGGAGTGCAGGGGGGCCCGCAGGCGGGAMGGCCCGTCCGCGAGGGCCGCGAGCACGAGGTACCGGTTGGTCAGGGACTTGGAACCCGGAACGGTGACGGTGGCGTCGACCGGCCGTGCCGCGAACGGCGCGGGCCAAGGCGGAGCGGCGACGGCAGCATGGCGGCCGGCTGAGCGGGACTGGGCGGCTGCGGAGGGGGTGGTGCCAGTCATTACCGTCTTAGGCCCCGGCCTTGTGGTCKACGGCCTTGCGGACCACTTTGTCGGCCTTCTTCAGCCGCTTGTTGGTGGTCTTTTTGGCATCKGCCGCGAAGTGGCTCGCGTTCTTCTTCGCGTCCGCAGCGAAGGTGCCGGCGCGCCACGCCAGGCTGGGCTTGCCGGCGGTGTCGACGGCAGCGAGCAGCGCGCCGCCGGTCAGGGAAACGTTTTTCAGGAGCTGCTTGCGGCGGGCGTCGCGGGCTTCCTTTGAGGAGATGTCCGCGCTGCGCCATTCCACGTAGCTGTTGAGGGCCGAAATGACGGCCAAGACGGTGGCTGCCAGCCGGGCGGACTTGCCGAGGGCGAAGCAGACGCCGGCGCCGACCTGGGCTCCGCCAATCGCTCGCGCCAGGACCTTCTCGTTGACCTGGAACGGCAGTGCGTCGGCAGTGCGCCGGAGCAGGGGAGACAGCTGTGCCGCAGTGTCATCCGCATTCTTGAGCTTGTGCACGCCGGCGAGGACGAAACTGGAGGCGAGCATGGGCCGGGCGAGAAAGCGGACAATCGACATGAATTTCCTCCTGGATGGACGAACTGCGGATTCACTGCGGRAGAACCGGTTCTAGTCTTGCACTTTTGCGGAATATTTGCCTGCCGGACGTGGTTGTGAAAGGCAGGTTTAAGCACGGCTCAGGAAGGCGGAGATTTGACGCAAGTGTTGGACAGAACGGAACTGGAAGCCGGTTCCGGGCAGCCGTGGACCGTCGCGCTTCCGGGAGTTCCGGGTGCCCGGCGGAAGGTGACAGTAGACTTGGACGCAATGAGCACCATGGACCCGGCCGTTACGGCCATGCACGAGGTTGCCGGAAACGACGCCACGCCCACCCCCACACCTGATGCCAGTGCGGCCGCCGCCCTGGAAACCGAGGTGGACGGCAAGCCGCTGGACGTCTCCACCGAGTCCGCGGAAGAGCGCCGGGCGCGCTTTGAACGCGACGCCATGCAGTACGTGGACCAGTTGTATTCCGCGGCCATGAGGATGGCCCGGAATCCCTCGGACGCCGAGGACCTGGTCCAGGAGGCGTACACGAAGGCGTTCTCGGCCTTCCACCAGTACAAGCCCGGTACCAACCTGAAAGCCTGGCTGTACCGCATCCTCACCAACACCTACATCAACCTGTACCGGAAGCGTCAGCGCGAGCCGCTGCAGTCGAATTCGGACACGATCGAGGACTGGCAGTTGGCCCGGGCAGAGTCACATACGTCCTCGGGACTGCGTTCGGCGGAAGCCGAGGCGCTMGACCACCTGCMCGATTCCGATGTGAAGCGCGCCCTCCAGTCGATTCCCGAGGAATTCCGGCTGGCCGTGTACTTCGCCGACGTCGAGGGYTTCGCGTACAAGGAAATTTCRGACATCATGAACACCCCCATCGGGACCGTCATGTCCCGGCTGCACCGCGGCCGGAAGATGCTGCGGGACATGCTTGCGGACTATGCCGCCGAGCGGGGATTCAGGGCCGCCACCGAGTCAACCAGCGCGGCCGACAGCAACAAACAGGAGAACAGGAAATGAGCGACTGCCAGGGACTGGGCGATTGCGACGACGCCCGGATGCAACGTATCTATGAATATCTGGATGGTGCGCTCACGCATAAAGACATCGCAGAGATCAAGGACCACCTGGACAGTTGCCCGGAGTGCCTGGAGCAGTACGACCTCGAATGTGTCATCCGCGTGATGGTCAAGCGTTCGTGCACCGAAGCGGCTCCGGAGAACCTCAAGAACTCCATCCTGGACCGGATCCACTCCATCCGGACTGTGGAAGCCTAAGCCGCACAGCGAGAGACCCCAAAGCGAAAGACCCCGGAACCGTGAGGTTTCCGGGGTCTTTCACTTAAAGCAGTCAATCCTAGCCGTGGCTTAGGTGTTGGGGCGCTTACCGTGGTTCGCGCCGCCACGCTTACGGTCACGACGTTTACGTGCACGCTTGCTCATAGCTGGCCTCCTTAATCTTGGTACTCAAAAGAGCTGCCCTCAAGTCTCCCACATCACGGCACCCGCCGCGAACCGGCGGCCCCGCACGGGACCTCGGCGACCGAGCTCAGTCCTCGAGTGAGTTGCGGATCGAGATCCGGGCCTGGTCCAGCACTGTCCTGACGGTTTCGAGCGTGACGGCGGTGACGGGGCGGCTCCCGGCGTGGCGCCGCAGTTCCACCCGCATGTCGTCGCGGAAGGCCTGGACGAGCAGTTCGGCCTCCTTCAGCCGCCGTTCCCCCTCCGGGGAGTACCGCGTGCCCGCGACGCCGGCCGAGCCCGTCCCGGCGGCCGTCCCCGCGGCGCGGGCCGAGGTGCGCGCCGCCTCCGCGGTTGCCGCGAGATCGGCCCGGAGGCCGCGCATGTTGACGCGGATGTCCTGGCGCAGGTTGTCGGCGAGCCGGCGGACCGAGGCCGAGATGTCGTTTTCGACGCCGGCGAGCTCGTCCCGGCGGCTGTTCAGTTCCCTGAGCCCTGCCGGGGTGATGCTGTAGTTGGTGCGGCGGCCTTCCGTGTGGGTCGCCACAAGCCCTTCCTCCTCGAGCTTGCCCAGGCGCGGGTAGATGGTCCCGGCGCTGGGGGAGTAGGTGCCGCCGAACCGCTCGCTGAGGGCCTTGATGAGCTCGTAGCCGTGCTTGGGTCCTGATTCGAGCAGGGCGAGCAGGTACAGCCGCWGGGCCCCGTGGGCGAAGACGGGAGGCATCAGAGCACCGTTTCGGTGTCCGCAGTGGGGTGGCCGTGGAAAATCGATGTCTTTCCCGAGACCGAGTTGGTCCGAACCAGCATCAGCTTGGCGTCCGGGCCCGCAATGGTCTGCACCGTGCCGTTGGGCTGGGAATACCGCAGGTCGTTAATGACCACTGCTCCGCTGGCGGATTTGGCGATGATGTCCACGCCGACGTCGTGCGGCAGCCGGATGGTGACGTCACCGGAGACCGAATTGGCGCCGAAATCCTGGGTGAAGCCGTGGAGGTCGAAGCTCAGGTCGCCGCTGACGGTATTCGCGCGGATGTGGCTGAAATGGCCCGAGGCC
Source organism: Arthrobacter sp. 10T413_2 (assembly GCF_056394205.1). Taxonomy (NCBI): domain Bacteria; kingdom Bacillati; phylum Actinomycetota; class Actinomycetes; order Micrococcales; family Micrococcaceae; genus Arthrobacter; species Arthrobacter sp. 10T413_2. The sequence goes on from NZ_JBFTHK010000012.1 coordinate 52,328, forward strand.
GTTACCTCGCCGGAGACGCTCTTAGCGGTCAGGACGCCGCGGTGGTTGCGGGCGATCACTTCGCCGCTGACCGTATTGACGGAGAGGTCCCCGGACGTGCCGTCGGCCAGAACGGACCCCGAGACTGTGTTGAGCCGGGCGTGGCCGCTGGTCCCGGAGACCATGCCGTCGCCGCTGACCGTTCCGGCCTCCACCTCGACGCCGGCGGGCAGGGCGATGCTGATGACCACCGAGTTGCTGCTGTGGTTGTTGACTGTCCCCATGAGGTTTTTGAACCAGCCCTGCGGGCCGTGGAGCTGGTGGCGGACTTCCAGGCGGCCGTCGATGACGGAGATGGTGAGCGGATCGCCGGTGATTTCGGAGACTTCGATCCTGGCCACGTCTTCGTCATGGGTGACGATATCGAAGCGGCCGCGGACGATGCCGAGCTTGAGCGAGCGGACGCCGTCGACGTCGATGGTCTGCGGGCCTGTCACGGTCCACGTGTTCTCTGACATGGTTCCTCCGGAAAATGCGAAAAGCGGCTGGACAACTAACGATATATCGCGACTATGAAGTCACKATATATCGCGCTTTCCGGCGGGTCAAGATATATCGCGAAATTCCCGGGAGAGCCGGCCGGCCGCGGGCTGGCCGGGCTACTCCGGCGCCTCGATGCCGAGCCATTGGAACCAGCCGCGGTGCAGCACCAGCCACGCCATGAGGCCGTAGCCTGCCTGGCCGGGCGTGCCGCCGTTGGCTGCGAGGTCCTGGCGCCATTGTTCGTGGTTCAGGAGCGGCGAGAAGGTATCCACGTAGAGGTGCTTGCGGCGCGTGGTGACGTCGGCGAACGCCGTGTTGRGTTCGCCGAGCCGGCGGTTCTGCGCGGGGTCGAGGGTGGGCGGCGGCCCCACGACGAAGACCTCGATCTTGTTCTGCGAGGCGGAGTCCAGGATGTTGGCGAGGTTCAGCCGGCTGCGGGCCGTGGACAGGCCGAATTCGATGTCGCGCCCGGATAGGCCGATTACCAGGCGGTTTTCGTGGTGGTTGCCGAAGCGGCGGCCCGCCTCCTCGAGCCAGCGCGCGGCAATTCCCTCGGTGCCCTCTTCCGGGCACGGCAGGGGGTAGCACTCCAGGGCGACGCTGTCCTGCGGCGTCCGGGCCAGCACCCGGCCCAACCAGCCCAGAGCCCGCGGATCACCGAGCCCGGCCAACAGCTCGTCCCCAACGGCTGCGATCCGCAGCTTCCGATCTTCCACGACTACCTCTTCACTTCAACGCTGTCCATCAAGCTGACCACTAACAGTCCATTAAACAGAGCTGCCCGGCCGGAGTGTTGTGTTTCAGTCTCCGGCCGGGCAGCAATGACGCTATTTACGCGCGAATGCCTGCTTGAGCAGGGTGTCCTGCTCGGCCGCGTGGCGCTTCATCGACCCTGCGGCGGTGGAAGCCGAGGCGGGGCGCGAAATGAGGCGGACCCTGCGGTCCAGGGCGTCCGGCAGGTTCAGGCCGATGAACGGCCACGGACCCTGGTTCGCGGGTTCGTCCTGGGCCCAGACCACTTCGGCGTTGGGGTACTTGGCCAGCTCCGCGGCGATCTCGGCGGCCGGCAGCGGGTAAAGCTGCTCGACGCGCACGATTGCCGTGGTCTTGTTCTCGGTCTTCTGCCGGGTGGACAGCAGATCGTAGTACAGGCGCCCGGAGACCAGCAGGACGCGTTCGACAGCGTCCGCCTGCAGCTGCTCGTGCTCCGGGATGACCGGACGGAACGAGCCGGTGGTGAAGTCCTCCACGGAGGATGCCGCCGMCTTGAGGCGCAGGAGCTGCTTCGGCGTGAAGATGATCAGCGGCTTGCGCGGCCTGCTGTATGCCTGGCGGCGCAGCAAGTGGAAGTGGGAGGCCGACGTCGTGGGGTTGGCCACGATCATGTTCTCTTCGGCACACAGCTGCAGGAAACGCTCGATCCGGGCGGAGGAGTGGTCCGGGCCCTGGCCCTCGTAGCCGTGCGGCAGCATGAGCACGAGCGAGGACCGCTGGCCCCACTTCTGCTCGGCGGAGGAAATGAACTCATCGATGATGGTCTKCGCGCCGTTGACGAAGTCACCGAACTGCGCCTCCCACAGCACCAGGGCGTCGGGGCGCTCCACGGAGTAGCCGTATTCGAAGCCCATGGCGGCGTATTCGGAGAGCAGGGAGTCGTAGATCCACAGCTTGGCCTGGTCCTCGGACAGGTGGGCCAGGGGCAGCCACTCGTCGCCGTTGGCGCGGTCGTGGAAGACGGCGTGACGCTGCACGAAGGTGCCGCGGCGCGAGTCCTGGCCGGCGAGCCGGACCGGGACGCCTTCCATGATGAGCGAGCCGAACGCGGCGAGCTCGCCGAAGCCCCAGTMGATGCCGCCTTCACGGGACATGGCTTCGCGCTTCTCCAGCAGCTGCTTGAGCTTGGMGTGGACGGTGAAGCCCCCGGGGATCTCGGTGTGGGCCTTGCCGATGCGGGCCAGGGTCTGCGCGGAGATCGCGGTGGACGTCGGGGTGCTGACGCCGGAATCGGACTGCTGGGCCATGGGGCGTTCGAGATCGGACACCGCGGCGGAATCGGCCGTGATGATCKGGATCGGGGACGTCTGGGCGGCGTGGGTTTCCGCGAAGACGCGTTCCAGGCGTTCCTGGTAGTCGCGCAGCAGCTGCTCGKCTTCTTCCTCGGTGATGTCACCGCGGCCGATCAGCGATTCGGTGTACAGCTTGCGGACCGAACGCTTGGCTTCGATCAGGTTGTACATCAGCGGCTGGGTCATCGAGGGGTCGTCGCCCTCGTTGTGGCCGCGGCGGCGGTAGCACACCATGTCGATGACAACGTCCTTGTGGAAGCGCTGGCGGAACTCGTAGGCGAGCTGGCCGATGCGGACAACGGCTTCGGGGTCATCGCCGTTCACGTGGAACACCGGCGCCTGGATCATCTTGGCGACGTCCGTGGAGTAGGTGGAGGACCGCGAGGACGACGGGGCGG